>CAMCYJ010000013.1 GCA_945883815.1 Akkermansia muciniphila
GTCGTCCCGCTCGCGAGAGCGGGGCGCGGATTGAAACCGATAAATCCCAAGGGGAGCTTGGCCGACATTGAGTCGTCCCGCTCGCGAGAGCGGGGCGCGGATTGAAACTACCCAAGCCAGGCCATCGGCCTTGTGTCGGTGCGTCGTCCCGCTCGCGAGAGCGGGGCGCGGATTGAAACGGATTCTGCGAGACGGCCGAGATGCCCGAGCGATTGTCGTCCCGCTCACGAGAGCGGGGCGCGGATTGAGGCCGGATGGCCGCGTTGACGCGGGTGGGTGGTCTCCGTAGTTTTTGCGGCCATGTCCGCGTTGCTTGATTCGTTGGTTGAATTGATTCGCCGCTCGTCTGCCGAGATTCCGGATGACGTGAATGCGGCGTTGGTCCGCTCGCTGGAGTCCGAGAAGAAGGGGACCATCGCCGAGAGTGCTCTCAAGATCATCGAACAGAATATCGAGCTGGCGAAACGGAAGTCCCAACCGCTCTGCCAAGACACGGGCAGCGTTCTCTTTTACGTGGACTGCCCCGTTGGCTTCGACCAAATCACTTTCGAAGAAACGGCTCGGGAAGCGGTGACCTTGGCGACTCGCAAAGGGTACCTGCGGCAGAACTCGGTGGACTCAGTGACGGGCAAGAATGATGGCACCAATGTCGGGCCTGGCTCGCCGTCGGTCCATTTCCACCAGCATCGTTCGTCCGAGGTGCAGGTGCGCCTGATGCTCAAGGGGGGCGGTTGTGAGAACGTGGGCGCTCAGTATTCGCTGCCGCTCGAGAAGTTGCATGCCAGCCGGGATCTCGACGGGTGCCGCAAGGTGATTCTCGATGCTGTGTTGCAAGCGCAGGGCAAGGGTTGTGGCCCGGGAATTCTGGGCATTTGCATCGGGGGCGATCGATCCACCGGCTATGCGATGAGCAAGACCCAATTCTTGCGTACCTTGGAGGACCGCAATCCGGATCCCGTTCTGGATGCGCTGGAGCAGGATGTGCTGAAGACCGCCAATGAATTGGGCATCGGCCCGATGGGCTTTGGCGGTAAGACGACCCTCCTGGGGGTGAAGATCACGGCGGCCAACCGGGTGCCGGCCTCGTTTTTTGTGAGCGTTAGCTATATGTGCTGGGCCTTCCGACGCCAGGGGGTCGAACTCGACGCCAACTCGGGCATTGCACGCTGGCTGTACTGATTCGCGGGATTCACCGAGCAGCGGTCCTTCAGTCGGTGGGCTCAGAGCATCTGTTTGGCGTCGGTATGAAAAAGCCCGGGCGGAGGCCCGGGCTTTCGTACGGTGGGAGACCCTGAGTCGCCCGGATCACTTCTCCGGCTGATCGTATTCGCCGAGCGGGCGGATCCAGATGTTGCGGAAGCGGACCGGATCTCCGTGGTCTTGCAGGCGGATGGGGCCGGTACCGTCGTACTTGAAGTACTTCGGGGTGTTCTGGTGGCCGCTGGGGCCGTTGAAATCCTGCTTGTGGTGCAGCACCACGCCGTTGTGGATGACCGTGACTGAGGCCTTGCGGGTGACCTTGCCTTCGGTGTCGAACAGCGGTCCTTCGAAGATCACGTCATAAGTGTTCCACTGGCCGGGCTTCTTCATGGCGTTCTGCAGCGGGGGCCACATGCCGTAGAGACCACCGGCCTGACCGTCGGCGTAGGTCTTGTTGTTGTACACGTCGAGCACCTGCACTTCATAAAGGCCATGCAGGAAGAGCCCGGAGTTGCCGCGGCCCTGGCTCTCACCCTTGGGGGGATTCGGGGCAGACCATTCGAAATGGAGTTGGAAGTCTTTGAACTTCTCTTGGGTCTGGATGTCGCCGGTGCCCTTCACGACCTCGAAATAGCCGTTCTCGACCTTCCAGGGGGCCTTGCCGTCCTTGCCACCCTTCCACTTGGAAAGGTCCTTGCCGTCGAAGAGGACCACGGCATCCGCCGGAGCCGGGGCTTGATGGCTGAAGGACTCGCCCGGTTCCACGATGGGCGGGTTGGGGCGGTTCTTGTCGTGAACCTTCCACTTCTGTCCCGGGATTTGCGGGGTGTTGTCGTAGCCGACGCCGGCGGCGAAGGCGGTGGCCGTGGCGATGGCCAGAGGCAGGAAACGCGCAAGTGTGTTCATGGGAGCGGATGGAACTTGGATGGGCAAAGTCTCCGGATCCACACCGCAAAACTCAACGCTGAAGTCCGATCTGCTATTCGGGCCGGGGGAATGGCTGAGGAGTGGTGGAGGAATGCGGCGAAAGGGGGGCGTTTGGTTCCAGTTTGCCCCGACAAAAGCGCTTTTCGAGGGCGAGCCGGTGATCGAACCTGTCGGACCAATGAATCACTCTCCCGGTTTTCTCGCCCTGGTCCAAGACGCCCAGACCCGCATTCAGGAACTCTCCATCGAGGCCTTGAGCGAGCGCCTCAAGGCCAACCCGTCATTGGTCTTGCTGGATGTGCGTGAGGAGAGCGAGTGGGCCGCCGGGCATGCGACGCAGGCGAGCCACTTGGGCAAGGGAATCCTCGAACGAGACCTCGAGGTTCGGTATCCCGACAAGTCGGCGGAGATCGTGATGTACTGTGGCGGGGGATACCGCAGTGCTCTCACCTGCGACGCGGCGCAGAAGATGGGCTACCAGAATGTCCGTTCCCTCATCGGGGGCTACAAGGGCCTGGTGTCGGCCGGTTGGCCCATGACCCGCTGATCTTGCGACGCGGAGCGGGATTCTGGGATCCTGGGATTCTGTCTGAGGTCGCTATCTGGCGAAGGGAATCCTGAGCAGCCGTGGCCCAAGGCAGGCGACGGCGCTCTCGAATCGGAGGGTATCTCCCGCGTCTTGGACGAGCCCGCTGCGATCCACGGCCACCCCGGCGGCCATTTCCGAAAAGGCCGGCAGGACCAGTCGTCCGGGAGCCACGAGGAAGCACGGCACCTTGACCCGCGAGGCGACGCCGTCATCGAGAACCAATGCGGGATGCAAATGGCCTTGGATGTGCCACCGCTTCGCACTCATGGCAGCATCGTGCGGGGCCGTCGGAGCCACCGGGACATCGCCGTGGAACAGCACGGCTTCGGGCAATGCGATTTGGGAAACGGTCTTCCAGCGCAACCCCCAGCGTTCGAGTTGCCGGGGCAGGTGGCGGTCGTGGTTTCCGAGGCAGAGATCCAGCGTCAGGCCTTCTCGTTCCAGCGAGGCCAAGTCCGTGACAGCCGAGCGGATGCCTTCGAGGGGCAGGGCGGCGTGGACGATGTCACCCAGCAGGACGAGGCGCTCGGGCCGGTAGTCTTCGAGCAGGGATTTCAGACGGGCCACCGCCGAGTCGCCTCCCGACAGCGGCACCAATTGCCCCCGTGCCCGACGCGCCCAGGCCTCCCCGAGGTGCAGGTCGGCCACCGCGAGGCATCGGCTGCGCGGCAGCCACACGGCCCGCCGAGCATCGAGCTCGAGGTCGTCGTGGAGTTGGAGCCGTTGAGCGGTCACGTGGGTTGCAGTCTGGCAGGCACTCGTGTTTCTGACGAGGAGACCTGATTTGTTACACTGTTCCATTCCGACACCGTGCGCCCCCGAACTCACTGCGGCTTGTCGCGCTGGATCGCCTTCTTCGATTTCGCTGGCTCGCTTTTGACTTCCGCCGGAGGCCCGTCCCGGCATCCTTCTCACTCATGAACCCCCGCCGTCTCGGTCTGCTGGCCAGTCTGGTCTTGAGCAGTGTCGTCTACGCCAAGGAGTTGACCATCGCCGTCATTCCGAAGGGCACCACCCATGAGTTTTGGAAGTCGGTGCATGCCGGTGCCGTGAAGGCCGAACGGGAACTCACTGCAGCAGGGACTCCGGTGAAGCTCTTCTGGAAAGGTCCGCTGCGTGAGGACGACCGTGATCAGCAAATCCAGGTGGTTGAGAATTTCACCGCCCGCAATGTCAGCGGCATCGTGCTGGCGCCGCTCGATTCGCAGGCGCTGGTGAACCCCGTGCGCAGCGCGGTGAAGGCCGGAGTGCCGGTGGTCATCTTCGATTCGGACCTCAAGAGCGACCAGCAGGTGAGTTTCGTAGCCACCGACAATTTCAAGGGCGGGCGCATCGCTGGCGACTACTTGGCCAAGCGGTTGGGCGGCAAGGGCAAGGTCATTTTGCTGCGCTATCAAGTGGGCAGTGCCAGCACTGAGGCGCGCGAGGCCGGATTCCTCGATGCACTCAAGGCCTACCCGGACCTCAAGCTCATCTCCGCCGACCAGTACGCGGGCCCCACGCGTGAGACGGCTTATCAGGCTTCGCAGAACCTTCTGAATCGGCACGGGCAGGCCGTGGATGGGATCTTTTGCCCCAACGAGACGGCCACCATCGCCATGACCAAGGCGCTCCGCGAAATCGGACGCGCTGGTGGCAAGGTGGTGATGGTGGGCTTCGACTCGGGTTCCCAGTCCGTGGCCGATTTGCGCAATGGCGATGTCCAAGCCCTGGTGGTGCAGGACCCGGTGAAGATGGGCTATCTAGGAGTAAAGACCCTCGTGGAGCACATCCAGGGCAAGAAGGTGGAGAAGCGCGTGGACACCAGTGTGATGCTCATCACCACCGAAAACATGAGCCAACCGGCGGCTCAGGAACTGTTGAACCCTCCCTTCAAACAAATCCTCGGCGAGTAGTCAGACCAAGCCAGGTTGGGCACAGGCCAATAAACTGCTTGTGCCCGCAACCTGATTGGCTGGAGAAACGCACCCATCATTCTTCAACGATGAATCCGCTCGAGACCGAAGCCGTTAAGAACCCCCTGCAACACATCGGGGAATGGGAAGAGTTCGTCGTTCAGCATTATCCGGAGCCGAATGGGCCGGCATCGACCGCTGAGCCTCGGAAACCGGCGGTGGGTCACGCTCCCGAAAAGAAGGAGACCGAGTTCCGCAACTACGAAGCCGACGCCCGGCCGACGGTGCGGGAGTTCTACCGGCTCAATCATACCTTTCAGACCTATGAGTTTGGTCAGGGTAAACGGAAACAGTACCTGGGTCTGAACCGGATGACCATGGGCGTCTGGGAGGCGGCCGAGTACCTCAATCAACTCATCGACGATTCGGATCCGGACACCGACATGTCCCAGTTGCAGCACCTGCTCCAGACGGCCGAGCACCTGCGCCGCGACGGGCAACCGCGCTGGATGATTCTCACCGGCTTTGTGCACGACTTGGGCAAGATCCTATGTCTGTGGGGTGAGCCGCAGTGGGCGGTGGTGGGGGATACATTTCCCACGGGTTGCGCTTACTCGCCGAAGATCGTTTTCCCGAAGTTCTTCGAGGCCAATCCCGACAGCAAAGACCCGCGCTACAACACGCCCAATGGTGTGTATGAGCCCGGATGCGGATTGGACAAGGTTTCGCTGTCATGGGGTCACGACGAGTATATTTACCACGTCTGCCGCGACTATTTGCCCGAGGAGGGGTTGGCCATGCTGCGCTACCACAGCTTCTATCCCTGGCACCGCGAGTCGGAGTACTCTCACTTGCTCAATGACAAGGACCGGGCGCTGTTGCCTTGGGTAAATCGCTTCAACCCCTACGACCTCTACACCAAGAGCCACAGCAAGCCCGATGAAGTGGCCCTGCGTCCTTACTACGAAGACCTCATCCGCGAGTTCTTCCCGGACAAGATCCGTTGGTGAGCGTCGGTTGCGCTTGGTCGGCGATTCGGTGCCGGTCTCTTCATCCGAAAGAGGCCCGATCGCGAGGGTGAATCGTTCCTCGGAACGGTGAGAATCACGACGTGCTGGCGGTGCTGGAATCGGACGACGATTGCCGCCTCCGTTCTTCCTCGGCGGCGGTTGCGGCCAGGACCGCCATGGCTGCCGTCGTTGGGTTTTCGGAGCCGGATCGGGGACTGGCCAAGAAGGGAATTCCCGTGCCTTCGCCCTTGAACGGTTGGCTCCATAGGCATAACCCATCCTCGGCGCGCAAAGCCCACAGATAACCGTTGGAGCACACCAGCAACTGGTCGCCATCGGGAAGCAGTGTCACGAAGTTTCCACCTTTGGGGGTTGTCCATCGCCAGAGAATGCTCCCATCGCGACGATCCAGGGCGAAGACCCGCCCGTTGAAGGCGGCGTAGATGGCGTGGTCGGGGAAGTTCATTTCTGCAGGTTTTCACGATCAATCTGCCCGTGCCCATTCGAAAGCCGATGGGATTTCGCAGTTGCGGGTGCAGTTCGCCTCCGGAGGGCGATCGGCCGGGTTACTCCGAGCCCTCGGCCTAAGCACGAGACAGGGCGTTGTCGCTGACGAAAAGATTTCGGGAACGGAATCCTGCCGGGCTTTCCAGAAGCAGCACGGCCCGGAGCGCTGTCAAAGGCGAGGCAAACCAGGGGCGATGTAGTCGTCGATCTTCGGCCAGGGCCCACGCGGGACTGGGAAAGTTCATCCGACGGGCCAACTCCTCCGCTGTCGCAGCCAGGTACGCGTCGCGAACGCAACCGGTCACCGGGTCCGAGGGTGCTAGCAGCACCGGGACTTCGGACAACGCTGTTGCGCTCGGCGCGACGTAGAACGCATCCAGAAAATTGGCGAGACACCGGTCAAAGGAGTCGCCAGCGGCCGTTAGCTCTGCCACCTCCGCCAAACTTCTTGGTCTCATAATTTCCCTTCCTCAAAGAGGCCTTCCACCAGGTACTGGGTCCGCATTGGAATGCGGTTCTCCGGGTAATACTGTCCAACCAAGTCCAGCACGGCACTCGCGTTCTGCAGACCCAGATGCCGGATCAGGAACATGATGTCCGGGATGTCCGATCCCCCCCCGTCGGTGCCGCCCACCCGGGACGCCATGCACTTCATGGCAAGGAGGTACTCGGGAACCGGCATGGTCAGGCGCAGGTGCGGGAACTGGGGAAGGTTGCCCATGGTCGTTTCGTGCCTGGCTGAAACGAATCCTTTTACTCCGTCGTTCAGCCAATCCGGAGGCAGTTGCCGTTGTTCGCCGATCCGCCGCACCAGCTCACGGGTGAGCGTCGTCGGATGAAAGATGGCGTCCACGTCCTTGGTTGAAAGCCGGGCATTGAATGCCAGCACCATCACGGTGCCCCCAAAGAGACAGAGTTCCCCGATCACACCCTGCTTTCCGAGCTCCTCGGAGAGGGCCGAAAGTGCGTCGACAATCGCCTCACGCGTGAGGGCAGAGCCGAAGTAAGGTGGCGTGCGCATGGGGGCAGGGACTTTTGTCCGCAGATGAACGCGGATTTTTGCAGATTTCTGCGGTAGAGAGTGGGCCGAAGGTGGACGGGTCACAACCGATCTCTTTCTCTGCTATTTGGATCCGTGTTTATCTGCGTAAACCTGCGGATAAAAACCCCCGGCGGATGATTGAGCCTCGCGGTAATGGGTAGCCAGAGCTGATCTGCAAGATGAAAGGATTTCGCAGTTGCGGGTGCCGTTCGCCCCTCGAAGGCTCGCCGCCGAAATCCCCCTTGGATGAACAACATTCTGCCAACCAAGAATTCCTTCCTACTGATGCTGGCGTTCCTGCTGCTCGGAATGCCTCGACCGGTTGTCGACGCAACCAAAGACCACAACTTCGATGTCGTGCAGGCGATCGTCTAGGATGAACATCAAAACGCCGGACCCCGCATACGAGGTCCGGCGTGGTTGCTCAGATCGGATCGCGTGGGGCGACCCCGATTGGGTCAGAGCACACCCATCAGATGCTCGAGGACCAATTGGTCGAGGTCCTGGTAGTTGCGCGCGGCGATGAGTTGGGCGGCTTCCTTCTCGGGGTAGCTCTTGGCCTTGGCCAGGAGGTGCTCGAAGGTGCGGCGGGAGTTGGACAGGTGCGAGAGCCACTGCTTCTCGGAGGTGGTCCGGAAGGGGTGCACATCGAAGCAAACGAACTCGCCCTTCTTGCCGTAGCCGTTGCGCTCGAGGGCGCGGATTTGGTTGAACGCCACGCGCAGGTTGGCGGAGCCAAAGGGCTTGTCCTGGTCGAACTTCAGGCCGTTCTGGTCGTTCAGGTGCAGCGACCAGAGCTTGCCGAAGGACATGGCGAAATCGATTTCATCGGCCGGATCGAGGCCGGCGAGGATGGCGTGGGCCGACTCAATGACACAGCCCACGCGCTTGGAATCCTTGGTGAGCTGGGCAATGGCCAGCGCGTGCCCGGTGGTGGGCAGGTAGGCGTGGTCCATGGGCTCGTTGGGCTTGGGCTCGATGGCCAGGCGGATCTTCTTGTCGTGCTTGAGCATCGCGTCGAAGGCCTCGACGAGCAGTTCGGTGGAGCGAGTGCCCGACTTGGATTCGCGCAGGTAGGTGCCTTCGCGGGCCAGCCACAGCACCAGGATGTTGGTGCCCAGTTCGTTGGCGATGTCGATGCTCTGGCGGGAACGATCGATGGCGTAGCGGCGCAGCTTCGGATCGTTGCTGGTGTAGCCGCCGTCGATGGTTTGCGGGGCGAACCAGAGGCGAGGGGCGACCATCTCGGCCACGATACCTTCATTGTCCAAGCGCTTCTTCAGAGCCTTGGCCTCTTGGAGGACTTGCTTGGAGGACTTGGAATCGATGTCGGGCACGGCGTCGTCGTCGTGGAACATCATGGCGTCGAAGCCGAGGGTCTTCAGCTGGGCGAGCTTCCAGTCGAAGGATTCCTCGCGGCGGACGGTGGGGCCGTAGGGGTCTTGACCCTGGCTGAAGTTCCACGGGCCCACACAAAAACGGTATTGCTGTTTCTTGGACATGGTAAAAGCGACCGACGGTGAACCCGATGCCGGGGGCAGGGCAATCTGGAATGCGTCTCCGACGTTCATGCGTTCACCACCCAATGGAAGTTGCACTCGTCTCGGACCAACAAGGCACTGCTTCTGCTGCGAGGAGGAGTCATGAATTTCGCTGGCTTCCTTGCCGACCGCTGCCGGGCGCGCCGTTTCGCGACCGCGCTGTCGGTGGCACTCTGTCTGGGGGCGGTCAGTGGGTGCTCCGGTCCGTCGGATCAGCAGGAACAGGTGTTGCGCATCGTGGCCCAGGGAGCCGCCGGGGCTCGTTGGGTGGCGACGTTGCCCAAGGCGGGCCCCTTGGCGACGCGGTGGGTTCCCGCCACTCGGTTCGTAATGGGCAGTCCGCCTCAGGAGCAGGGGAGGTTGGTGGATGAGCCCCAGCATCTGGTGCAGTTGACCTCTGGATTCTTCATCGCGGAGACCGAGTTGACCCAACGTCAGTGGCTGGCGTTCATGGAGACCAATCCGAGCCCGACTCCCGGGCTGGATTTGCCGGTGGTCCAAGTCTCTTGGGAGCAAGCCCGAGAATTCTGCCGCCGCCTCACCTCGCAACAGAGTGAAGAAGGGCACCTGCCCAAGGGTTGGATCTGGGATTTGCCCACCGAGGCGCAATGGGAATTGGCCTGCCGGGCCGGGACCCCCGGGGCCTACTCTGGGGAACTCGACAGCCTGGCCTGGCATGCCGGAAACAGTGGCGGCAAAGTGCATCCGGTGGGGCTGCGTGAGGCCAATGGACTCGGTCTTCGCGACATGCATGGCAACGTGGCCGAGTGGTGCGTGAATTGGTTTTCGTCTTACCCGACCAATATTCCGGTCTTCGTGGATCCTCTGGGTCCGATCTGGAGCTTTGCTCCCACCTATCGGGGCGGTGGATTCAAGTCGCCCCCTGCGGCTTGCCGCTCGGCGGCCCGCGCGGCGGGTGTCGCCGGGGAGGCGCCCAACGAGGCTTTGGGGTTTCGACTGGCCCTACGGTATCGGCGGGAAACCATGTGATGGGCATGCCCTTGCGGGTTTTTTCGTCTCGGGATCCAACGCAAGCCAGAACCTGAATTGGAGAGGGATGTCATCTCAGGATCGTTCCTGCCTCGAAGACATCTGCTTCCTGTCCTCCAGCCGTTGGGGGTGTTAGCGTCTTCCCCGTGGCCGAAACATTGGTCGTCAACGAGGTCTATCTGAGTCTTCAGGGCGAAAGCACCTTCGCGGGTTTGCCCTGCGTCTTTGTGCGCCTGACCGGATGCAATTTGCGCTGTTCTTACTGCGACACCGCCTATGCCTTCACCGAAGGTAAACGGCGAACGCTCGATGAGATCCGCGCCGAAGTGCATCGGTTGGCAGAACCTTATCTCCACCCCGATCGAGCCCATTTTCCACCGGTGGTCAATGCGGGGGATGCCTCCGCTCAGCACAAGTTGCCGTTGGTCGAGTTGACCGGGGGAGAGCCTCTCCTGCAACCCAACGCTGCTCGCCTCATGCGCACCTTGGCGGATGATTGTTTCACGGTGCTCGTGGAAACCAGCGGGGCCCATGACATCTCGAAGCTCGACCCGCGGGTGCGGCGCATCATGGACTTGAAGTGTCCCAGCAGCGGCGAAGTGGAACGCAACCGTTTGGCCAACCTCCCGCACCTCCGTGCCACCGATGAGTTGAAGTTCGTGATCGGGACCCGCGAAGACTACGAGTGGGCCAAGGCGATGATTCTCGAGCACCGGCTCGATCCGGTGTGTCCGATCTTGTTTTCGTGGGTGGCACCGTTGTCCGAATCCCAGCGCGACAAGGTCCTCAAACCGGTTCCCAAAGGTCTGACCCCCATCTCGCGCAAAGAACTCGTGGAAGCCATGGTGGCCGATCAGGTGCCGGCTCGGTTCCAGTTGCAAATGCACAAGTTCATCTGGCCCTCCGATGAACGCGGCGTGTGATGAGCTCCCGACCCAAAGACGCCACCTTGGAGATGCTCCGCCGACACGAGTCGCGGAACATCACCTTCCTGGAACCCGATGCGGGTTGGCCGATCGTCTGGAAGCGGGCCAAAGGGTGCCGTGTCTGGGATGAAGCGGGTCGGCCTTATCTGGACCTCACAGCCGCCTTCGGGGTGGCCGCAGCGGGGCATGCCAATTCCGCCGTCGTGCGGGCCGGCCAGCGGCAGATGGGGGAGTTGCTGCATGCCATGGGCGATGTTCACCCGCATGCGTTGAAAGCCCGTCTGGCCCGCGAATTGAGTCGCCTCACCTTTGAGCGATGGACCCGCCGCCGTGGAGCCGCCACTTCGGTGGAGACCGGCAAGGTGATCTTCGGATGCTCCGGCTTCGAGGCGGTCGAGGCCGCCCTCAAGACGGCGCGTTTGGCCACGGGAAACCCCGGGGTGTTGGCGTTCCGGGGCGGATACCACGGAGTCGGCTATGGAGCGCTGAATGCGACCGAACGGTCTCATTTTCGCGAACCCTTCCGCGACCAGTTGCGCGAGTTTGGGCGCTTTGTCGACTTTCCCGAGGCCGATGGAGACGGGCAGGGTCAAAAGAAATTGGAGGCAGCCCTTGAGGCGGCTGCGGCAACGGGCGACATCGGCGCAGTGATCGTCGAACCCATGCAGGCTCGCGGAGGGATCCGCATACCACCGCCTTGGTTTCTGCCGTGTTTGCGCCAGTGGGCCGATCAACGGGGCATTTTGTTGATTTTCGACGAAATCTACACTGGCTTCGGACGCACCGGAGCCTGGTTTGCTTGCGAGCATTCGGGGGTGATTCCGGACCTAGTCTGTCTGGGCAAGGCGTTGACCGGCGGTTTCCCCCTGAGTGCTTGCGTGGGTCGGGCTCGGGTGATGGATGCCTGGCCACCAGCGATGGGTGAGGCCATCCACACCAGCACTTATCTCGGACACCCGGTCGGGTGTGCCATGGCCTTGGCTCAGATCTCTGAACTCCGTCGCCTGGCCTTGCCGCAACGGGCGGCTCGGTTGGAAAAGGTTCTGGAATCGGGCCTGAAATCCCTCCAAGCCCAATTCCCGGATCGCGTATCGCGAGTCTCGGTCGTGGGGCTCATGGGGGGGATTGCCTGGCGACTGCCAGATGGTGGGCCCGATACCGGATTGTCGGTGGGAATCATGCAGGAGGCGCTGCGCCGCGGTATTTTGCTGCTTCCGGAAGGGGAGCATTCCGAGGTCACCGGAATTACTCCGCCGCTGACCATCACCGAGGCAGAGTTGGCCAGAGCCTTCCGCGAAATCACGCGCGCGGTCGCCGCCTGCCTCCAGCCATCGATTCCCGCTGCCAAACCCATGTTGTCCCGCCCTCCGAAAAAACGGTCATGACCCTCAATGAGATGCGTTCCCTGCTGGAGTCGCGGGGGATCCAGTTGACGAAGTCGCTGGGCCAGAACTTCCTGCACGATGGCAATCAGTTGCGACGGATTGTGAGCGCTGCGGACATCGCTCCGACCGACCGCATCCTCGAGGTAGGGCCCGGATTGGGGCCCTTGACTGAGTTGCTGGTGGCCCGGGCCGCGTCGGTGTTGGCCATCGAAAAGGACGCCCGCCTGGTGAGCGTTCTGCGCGAAAGCTTTTCCGGTCCCCTTTCCGGAGAGGGACCCGGTCAACTCGAATTGCTCGAGGCTGACGCCATGCGTTGGGTCGAAGCCAATCCGCGGGATTGGAGCGGTTGGAAACTGGTCGCAAATTTGCCCTATTCGGTGGCCTCACCCCTGATGGTGGAGTTGGCCGAGGCCCCGGTGCCCCCTGAGCGCATGGTTGTGACGTTGCAGGCGGAGGTGGTGCATCGCATCGCTGCTCCGACCGATGGGGACGACTATGGAATCCTCACGCTCTTGCTGGGTCTGCGCTACCAAGTCCGTGAATGGTTCAACATCCGGCGTGGGTGTTTTCATCCGATACCGGATGTCGACAGTGCCTGCATCAGTCTGGTTCGGAGGCCGACTCCGCTGTTGGATGCAGCCGGATCGGTGATTTTCACCCGACTCGTCAAGCGAGCCTTCTCCGAGCGTCGGAAGATGATGCTCAAACTGCTGAAGACCGTGTGGCCTGCGGACGTCTTGCAGGCCGCCTTCACTGAGGTGGGCGTATCTCCCACTGAGCGCGCCGAGAAGGTTTCTGTCGAGGGTTTCGTGGCTTTGGCTCGGATCCTTCAACAGCAATGGCCGAGCGAGGCTTGCGCCGTTTCGCCAGAGTCGGGTCCGAGGGGCTGATCCGTGTTTGGAGGCTCTGCCCCAGCCGCCAGAGTACTGTTCAGAAAGTTGGGAGCCTTGGGGGGACAGGGCCGCGTTATGGTCTCGCAGTTCAGGTGGTTCTGTTTTGAGTGATTCGGGTGACTCAAGTTTCGACTGAATCTGCCGATATTTGGCAGTCTGTGGGAAGGTTTACCTGAAGCGCTTCTTTTCAGCGTCTTCCAGTACTTGCGATGAAAATTGAATCCTTTGGAAAGACTTTGGTGGTCAGCGGACTGAATGTCCTGAATGTCAGCAATGCGGGTTCATTCCGGGACAATGTACGGGCGTCTGTGCAGCCCCACCACACCCGCATCGATATCGACATGTCTTTGACCCGTGCCATCGACAGCACCGGGTTGGGTGCCCTGATTTCCGTGCACCGATACATCGTGTCACGGCAGGGTCAGTTGCGGGTGCTCAACCCGGTTCCGGTGGTGCGCAAAGTGTTGGACCTCACGCAGCTGAGCAAAAGTTTTGAGATCACACAGGGCTAAGCCCGTGCGTCCGACGGCTCACTTTTCGTCAAGGGTGATCTGACCGCCTGCCTCAATGTTGCGGATCTTGCTGGGCGTGGTGGCGGTGGGTCGGGCCGCATCGGTGCAGTTGCCGATATTGTAGGTTTCGCCCATCACGGAGCTGGGGAATTTGCCGCCTTGGAAGTACGGAGCCAGTTCATCGGTCGAAGGTTCGGCCGTGTCCGGCTTGCGGTTCTCGTTCTGCCAGGTGGTCTTGGCCAACTCAATGGCCTTCAGGTTGGCAAGGACCGCGTTGTATTTTCCGGTCTCCATGAATTTCTTCACGTTCGGAACGGCGATCATGGTCAAGAGGCCCACGATCATGACTGCGATCATGACCTCGACGAGGGTGAAGGCGGCGCGGAGAGAGGCGCGACTCAGGTGCTTGCGGGTATTCATGGCTGCAGAAATCGTCATGCGAATCCCAACACCGGCCCAAGGGTTTGGTTGCGGAGGCCGGCTTCAGGTTCCGAACTGACGGCGCCGATGAAAGCGGCAGCAGCCCTTTAGGGCAAGTCGAGGGTCTGCGTGGATTTCAAAGGCTTTAGAGCCGACAGTAGAGCTGAAATAGAGGTTCAGCGTCCCTGATTGACGTGGAACCCGCCGGAATGATTGGGACATTGCCGAGTCGTGGACTGTCTCCCACTCTTACCGCGCCGTATGAATGAATCTCAGAATCTCGACGAGTTGCTGGTGTCCCGGTCCGATCAGGCCCGGCGACCCGCCGAGCCGTGCACCGTGGTGATCTTTGGCGCCTCGGGCGACCTCACCTTCCGTAAGCTGATCCCCGCTCTCTACCACCTGACGCTTGAGAAACTGATGCCGCAACCCTTTCGCATCGTGGGATTCGCACGGCGCGAAAAGAATGACGAAACCTGGCGGACCGAACTCCGTGAGGCGCTCAACAAGTTTTCCAGGACGCAGCCGGTTCAGGAGGATGTCTGGAACGCGTTCGCGGCCAACATCAATTACTGCCAGGCCGATATGTCCGATGAGTCGGGTTACCAGAAGCTCAAGGCGCTAGTGCATGGGTTTTCCGACGAACGCCTCAGAACCAATTTGCTGTTCTACCTGGCCACCAACCCCAGTCAGTTTGGTGAGGTCACTGGCCACTTGAGTGCGGTGGGTCTGTTGCAAAAGGCAGAGTCCAAGGTCACGCCCGAGCGCATCGTCGTGGAGAAGCCCTTTGGCCATGATCTGGAAACGGCGGAGGCGCTGAACACGGAACTCACGCGCTTCGCCCATGAAAAGCAGATTTTCCGTATCGACCATTATCTGGGCAAGGAAACGGTCCAGAACATCCTGACCTTCCGCTTTTCCAATGCGATCTGGGAGCGATTGTGGAACCGCGAGTGCATCGATCATGTCCAGATCACCGTGGCCGAGAAACTCGGTGTCGGATCCCGGGGCGGCTATTACGAAGAAGCGGGAGCCATCCGGGACATGGTTCAGAACCACGTTTTGCAGGTGCTGTCGCTGGTGGGCATGGAGCCGCCGAGTTCACTCGAAGCAGAGAATGTCCGCGACGAGAAGGTCAAGCTGCTCAAGTCCATCCGGCCGATGACCCCGGCGCAGGTGGCTGAGAATGTCGTGCGAGGTCAGTACTTTGCCGGAGAAATCGATGGCGAGGCTCGGCCTGCCTATCGCAGCGAGACCAAGGTGAAGCCCAACTCGCACGTCGAGACCTTCTTGGCGATGCGCCTCTTCGTGGACAATTGGCGTTGGCACGGGGTGCCGTTTTACATCCGAACCGGCAAGAACCTGCCGCTCAGCGCGAGCGAGATCCGTATCCAGTTCAAGAGTGCGCCCAACATCTTGTTCGCGGCGAAGGATGAGCTCGATGCCAATTCCCTGACGCTCCGGCTCCAGCCCAACGAGGGCATGACCCTGCGCTTCAATGGCAAGGTGCCCGGTGGCGCAGCCGAGTTGCGGCCTGTCCGGATGCACTTCAGCTACGACACCGAATTCGGTGCCTACACCCCGGAGGCTTACGAGCGATTGTTGCTCGAGTCGATGGCGGGCGACGCCACGCTGTTCATCCGCCGGGATGAAGTGGAGACGGCTTGGAAGATCGTGGACGCCATTCGCAGAGTGTGGGTGGGCAAGCCCTTGACCAACCGCGAATTCTACGCAGCGGGCACCTGGGGTCCGGCTGCGGCCGACGACTTGCTGGCCAAGAGCGGCCACGAGTGGAGCAATCCTCAGTCGAAGCACTGAGCCTGGGCAGCCGGGCTTCACGAACAAGGCGACCACCGCTGCAATGGTGGTCGCCTGTTTTTTGCCTGCCGATGTCTCCTATTCCTTGTCGTATTGCCGGCTGAAATCGAGGACCAGCTGGCGCTGCTCGCCGTTGCGCAGCAGAACCACGATTACCCGATGCTTTTCAGCAACATTGCCGAGGGCCTCGCTGTGGATGGACTTCACGTCGGCCGGTGTGAGCACCTCCTTGCCGTCGATCTTCAGCAGGATGTCCTGCGGTGACAGGCCCGCCTGAGCGGCGTTGCCAGGGAATTTCACGCCGTAAATGAAGACTCCCTGATTGCGGTGAAAGAACAGGTCGGGGTTGTCGAACTGGTTGATGGCCTTGACCGTGAAATCCCAGCGGCGGCACTCGATCTCCTCACCTTCGACCTTGCCCTTGGCGCGCGGCACCATGGAGACCGTCTGGGTCTGTCCTTTGCGCACGAACTCTAGGGCTGCGGGCTTGCCTTTGGCCAAGAGGCCGAGCTGTTGGCGCACTCCCGGCAGGTCTTCGACCGTGAGCCCGGTGACGGCGGTGCCATTGATCCTCAAGATGCGGTCTCCGGTCTGGATACCGGCGCGGCGGGCGGGGCTTTCCGGATCGGTCTCCGCCACCATGACCCCCTCATTCTCGGGGAAATAGACGTTTCGGTTGAAGTCTTTCAGGGGTTGCAGTTGGAGGCCCGTCCAACTCCAGTCCATCTTGCCATGTTGGCGGATCTGATCGGCTACCACTCGGGCCACCTCGATGGGCACGGTGAATCCGAGGTCGCCGCCTCCGCCCATCATCCCCCGGGTATTGAGCCCGACCACCTCGCCCAGCGTGTTCACCAGCGGGCCGCCGGAATTCCCGGGGCTGATGGATGCGTCGGTCTGGAGCCAAGAGCTGTATTCGCTCGACCCGGGCAGGTAGCGGTGGGTGCAGGAAATGATGCCAATCGACACCGAGCGGGAGAGCCCGAAGGGTGCGCCCATCGCCATCACGAAGTCGCCTTCCACGAGGTTGGTCGAGACCCCCAAACGTGCGAAGGGCAGGGGTGGGGCATCGGCGGGCCGTTCGAGTTTCAGCAGGGCGACGTCGGTGTCCTTGTCAGAGCCGAGGACCTTGGCCTTGAAGGCCTGACCATCGGAGAGCAGGCAACGGACTTCGGTCGCCTTGTCCACCACATGCCAATTGGAGAGCAATTCGCCGTCGGCCGAGATGAGCACGCCGGAACCGGACACCTCTTGGGCTTGGCGCTTGCCTCCTTGCATGTCTTCTCGGACGCACTTGATGAAGACCACCGAGGGGAAAACTCGATCCTTCGCCGATCGAACCACCTTCCGGAAATCGAGTGTCTCCATGCCCTTGGGAAGGGCGTCGTCGGCCAAGACGATGTGCAGGGAATTTCCCAAGAGCAGACCCAGTGCGAGAAGGGGCGAGAGTATCCGGTTCACGTGTGGAGTGATCTTACAGCCTGTCGCGGGCCTGTCGAGTTGGAGGGGCATCGAACCGATCGATGCAGAAATCTGTCGCTCCCCGGCTCGTTCTCTGGCAGTCCATGTCTTCCCGCGGAGCACAACCGGCGGCGGTTCGGGGAGGATTGCCTGATCCGGTTGAATCCGAGGAGTTTGCCAACGATGAGCAAGACCAAAGCCACCGCATCTGCATCCGCAGCGCCCGCGCCCAAGCTGAAGCTGGGATTGCCAAAGGGTTCGCTGCAGGACGCCACCCTCGAGAAATTCGCCAAGGCCGGATGGAACATCTCCGTGTCCAGCCGGAGCTACGAACCCTACGTCGATGATCCGGAACTGCAGATCCGCCTCATCCGCGCCCAGGAGATCGGACGCTACGTCGCCCTCGGCTATCTGGACGCCGGCCTGACCGGCGTGGACTGGATCCACGAGAACGGCGTGGCCGGTGATGTGCACGAGGTGGGCGAATTCGTTTTCAGCAAGGCCACGCGTCAGCCCACTCGCTGGGTGTTGGCCGTACCCGAGGAGTCGGAGATCCGGACGGTGAAGGACCTGGAGGGCAAGCGCATCGCCACCGAAGTGGTGGGCATGACGCGCCGATGGCTTCGCAAGCACGGGGTGAAGGCCGAGGTTGAATTCTCCTGGGGAGCCACCGAGGTGAAGGCCCGTGAGTTGGTCGACGCAATTGTCGATGTCACCGAGACTGGGTCGTCGCTGCGCGCTAACAAGTTGCGCATCGTCGACACCTTGCTGGTCTCCACACCGCGCCTGGTGGCCAACAAGGCGGCCTGGAAAGATCCGTGGATCCGCTCGAAGATTGAAACCATCGCACTGCTGCTCAAGGGAGCCATCGAGGCCGAGATCAAGGTCGGGCTCAAGATGAACATCCGCGAAAAGGACCTTCCAAACCTGTTGCAAAGCTTGCCATCGCTCCGTAATCCTACCGTCTCAGGCTTGAGTCTGTCGGGCTGGGTGGCTGTGGAAACCATCATCGACGAACCGGTGGTTCGTGAGTTGATTCCGCGCCTCAAGGCTTTCGGTGCCGAAGGCATCATCGAATATCCGCTGAACAAGGTGGTTTACTGATTACGACAACTCAAGACCGACACTGATATGGGTTCACTCAAGAAACGTCGCAAAGCGAAGATCAACAAACACAAGCGTCGGAAGAAGCTTCGGCAGAACCGGCACAAGAAGCGTACCTGGCAGAAGTAACGCGTCCGCTTCGGGCGTTTCTCCCAACATTCCGCTTTTCAGAACGCGGCCTTGGTTTCACGACCGGGCCGCGTCTTTTTTGCGGTAGGTGGTTTTTGGGATGAGTCTTGGCTGAGTATGATTGTCCTCCCCCGTTTGGACTTTTTCCGGGCTCACCGCTTCGGACTGATTCCGGTTCTGGCTGTGGCTTTGGCCGTGGCCGGTGTCGGATGCCGAACGCCCGGTGCAGGCAAACCTGCGGGCTCTCCAGTGGGTGGGCGGTCTGCAGCCGCTCCGGCCGACTGGGAGCGCCGTGCTGAAGCCCACGCGGCGTTTGCGGCAGGGCTCGTTCGGGGCATGAATGGCGATTCGGAGGGGCTTCTGCGCTACTTCGAGCGGGTCACCGAAAACGATCTTTCCAACCATGAGTTGGTGGCCGATGTCGCCCGCCGATTCCTGCAGCAGGGGAAGATCGATCGCGCGCTGAAGTTGCTCGACCGAGTCGCAGTTCGTTCAGATACCCCCGGTGAACTCCATGCCCTCCACGGTGTGGCTCTCACTCAGGCCGGTCGCCCCGCCGATGCGCTGAAAGCCTACCTGAGGGCGGCCGAGCGTCCTCCAGTGATCGTGGCTGTTTACCAGGCCGTGGTCCGCATCTTGGCCGAAGACCGCCGTACCGCGGAGGCGTTGCCTTTGTTGGTGCGTGCTCGAAGCAGTTTTACCACGGAACCGGGGCCGCTCCTGGAGATTGTTGATCTCTATCGGGTCATCGGTGCGGCGGACCCCAAGCTGCAGCCTCAGACCCAGGCGGCTGCGCTCGAAGTCCTCGCCCAGGTGCGCGCATTGAAACCCGAGGACCCTGGCATTTCGCTGCGTCTGGCCGACCGCTATGTGCAGTTGGGTCAAGCCGAGCAATCCGAGGCGGTACTGCGCGAACTCCAGGAACGGTCTCCCCGGAACTCTGCGGCTGTTTCGCGTTTGGCCGAACTGTACCTCCGCTCCGGGCGGATTCCGGAAGCCAGTCGTCAGTTGGAGGCCTTGCGCAAGATCGATCCGGCCAATCCGGTGACCTACTATTTTCTCGGGGTGGTTGCCCTTCAGGAGAAGCAGTTCGAGCGCGCTCGCAACCATTTCGAGCGGGCCGTCCTTCTCAATCCGGCTTTGGAACCGGCGCAGACGGATCTGGCTGTGGCCCTGTTGAGTTTGAATCGCCCTGAGGATGCGGTGGCCGTCCTCGACCGGGCTCGCAAAGAAGTCCCGCCCTCATTCCGCTTGGAATACCTCTCCGGGGTGGCTCGCTCGCAGCTCAAGCGGTTTGATCAAGCGCTGGAGGCCTATTCGGCGGCGGAAACGCTGGGGGCTACCAATCAGCCGCCGCTCACCGACCATCGCTTCTACTTCCAGGTCGGGGCACTGCTGGAACGGAAGGGAGACGAGGCTCGGTGTATCGAGTACCTTGAGAAATCCTTGGAACTGAAGCCCGACTACGACGAGGCCTTGAATCATTTGGGCTACCTGTGGGCCGAGAAGGGCAAGAACCTGCCGCGGGCTCGTGCGATGATCGAGCAGGCTCTCCAGGCCGAGCCTGAAAATCCGGCCTACATGGACAGCATGGGTTGGGTGCTCTTCAAGCTGGGCCGGTATCCGGAGGCGCTGGAGTGTTTGACCCAGGCTCGCCAGCGATTGACCGAGCCGGATGCCACGGTGTTGGACCATTTAGGCGATGCGGCAGCAGCCTTAGGTCGCTGGGATCTTGCTCGTGAAGCCTGGGCGGCGTCCCTCAAGGTCGAGGCTTCGGCCTCCGTCGCCAAGAAGCTGGCCGACGCTCCGTCCGCTCCGATCCCGCCGCCGTCACCTGCAAAGTGATTCTGCGCAAATCCCCGGTTTGTTGCCCAAAATCGGTTAGCCAGAATGGCCGGTCCAGATTGAATCGTTCCGGGTCAGACCGGCTCCCACTCCCGTTCACAGCGTCGCAAGAATGCATCCTGGAGGCGTGACTGTCGGGCCTCGATGGGCACGGCCAGGGAGTCTAGCGCTCGCACCGGGACGAGGCCCCGCGTGCTGAAGGTCAGGAAGATGCCTTGAGAGGTGTCCAGGCGCGACGGGAGGGCCGCGGTCTCGGTGACCGTCCAGCCCAGTTCACGGGCGCAATCCAGGACGGCTCCGCGGGTCACCCCCGGTAGGACGCCGGCAGACAGTGGAGGCGTGTGGAGTGAATCCTCTTCCCACCAGAAGACATTCCCGCTGGAGCTCTCGGTGACCACGCCGTCGGTGTTGATCAACAGGGCCTCGTCAAAGCCCTGGGTCTCGGCCTCGGCCCGAGCGAGGACATTCAGGAGTTTGTTGGCGGATTTGTAGGTCGCCAAAGGGTCGCCGGTGGCCACGGCGAAGGTACGGCAGATTTTGAGGGCGAGCGCCGGCCATCCGCCCAGGGGCATCGCCGGGGCCGGGTGGACTGTCACGATCAGTCTTGGGGCATCGGCTCCACGGGGGGAATACCCGCGGGGGCCCACTCCCCGACTGAGGTGCAGGCGCACGGTGGCTTGCGGAGACTCCATCGAGGCGGTGATGGCCCGGATGCCGGTGCGGACCTGGGCTTCGTCCCAATCGATTCGGATCCCGAGGAAACGCGCGCCGCAGGTCAGGCGATCCCAATGCTCGCGCCAGCGAAACAGTCGGCCGGAGTCCCAAGGCAGGCTTTCGAAAAGACCGTCGCCGTAAAGAAACGAGCGGTCGGAAACCGAAACCACGGCCTCTGCCGTCGGCAAGACCTGACCGTCCATCCAGACCCGATCGCTCACGGTTGCCTCCTGCTCGAGTGGACTGCTGGAACTGCCACGGAGGTCCCTTGTAGAGCCCGCAAGAGCCCGCTCGCCTTGGCTAGGGTCTCGTCGTATTCGGCCTCCGGCATCGAGTCGGCCACGATGCCCGCCCCCACATGGAGCCAAGCCCGGTCGTCGAGGGTGATGGCGGAGCGGATGATGATGCTCAGTTGGCTTTCTCGATTGAATCCCAGATATCCGAGACAGCCGGTGTAGGGACCCCGGGCCACGGGTTCCAGTGCATCGATGATCTCCATGGCCCGGATCTTGGGTGCGCCGGTGATGCTCCCCCCGGGGAAACACGATTCGAGAACTTGCAAGTGCGTCAGGGGAGCACGGATGCGCCCTTCGATGGTGGACACCAAGTGCTGGACTTGGGTGAAGCGCTCCAGGCGGACCAATTCTGGAACTTGCACCGTCCCGTATTCGCAGACGCGGCCGAGGTCGTTGCGCAGCAAATCGGTGATCATCACCAACTCGGCCATTTCCTTGCTGCTGCGCTGGAGTTCGTACATCCACTGCGCGTCCCGCACCGGGTCGGTGCTGCGCGGCCGTGTTCCCTTGATGGGGCGAGTCAGTGCATGGGATCCGCTGAGGCGGAGGAACAGCTCGGGTGACGAGGACGCGATGGTGAAATCTTCGCCATCCAGGAATGCGGAGAACGGGGCGGGGGACGCTTCCAGGAGTCGGCGGAACAGTTCCCAACCGCCCGCGGTCCACGGCGCACTCAGGCGCTGGGACAAGTTGACTTGGTAAATGTCGCCACTGCGGATCCACCGCTGCGCCGCCTCGACGGAGCGGATGAACTCCGCACGCGTCACCGAAGCGGTGATTTCTCCGGAGGGTCTCTCGAACGTGGGTTCTGGATCGTCGGAGGGCGGAGTGGTCAGGCGTTGGCGCCACCACTCCAGGTCATTGCGTGCGAGTTGCTCGGAGCGGTCTCCGTTTGGGGTCAATCCGGTGGCGATGACGGTCGCGGTGCCGAGTCGATGATCAAAGACCACCAAGCTCCCGTGGAATCCGACGCGGCAATCCGGGATCTCCAGGTCGTGCACCGCATGGCGCGAGAGACGGGGCTCCACAAAGCCCTTCAGGTCGTAGCCCCAAAAACCAAAAATGCCGCCCAAGGGGAACGGAAGGTCGATCTCATCGAGGATCTCGCAGCGTTCGGACAACGCGCCGAGGATGGCCCACGGATTGCCGAACTGGATTTCTCGTGTGCCGTCACTGCGTCGGGTCTCGCACCGGGAACCCATGGACTGGAAGGTCTGGAAGGGGCGAGCGGTGACGATCGAGAAGCGTGCCGAGGGGACTTCGAACATCCCAGTCCGCAGAACGACCCGCCCGGGTTCGCCCTGCAGGGCTGCACCCAGTGATTCCGGGGTGTGCGCCGTCTCTAGAGTCTCGACGAGAGTTCGCATGGGTGCCGTGAGAAGTTTGACTGCAGTGACCGTGGCCGTCCCCGGCGCGGAGTCAATTGGGACCACCCAGGTAAATGCAGTCCTTTGGGGGATCGAAAAAGCCGGAGGCGCTTGGAAGCACCTCCGGCGTTTAGAAAAGCCTGTGTAGGTCGGTTACTTGCCCGCTTCGATTCCGAGGAGTTCCACCTCGAAGATGAGGGTGGAATTCGGCCCGATGGTGCCGCCCGCACCCTGCTCGCCGTAGGCCAAGGCCGACGGGATGGTGAACTGGAACTTGTCGCCCACCTTCATGAGCTGAACGCCCTCGGTCCAACCCGGGATCACGCCATTCAGGGGGAAGGAGATCGGTTCGCCGCGCTGCACGGAGCTGTCGAACACGGTGCCGTCGATGAGCGTGCCGTGGTAGTGGACCTTGACCGTGTCGGTGGCCTTCGGGCTCTTGCCCCCATCAGGACCCGCCTTCATGACCTTGTACTGGAGACCGCTGGTCGTGGTCTTCACGCCGTCTTTCTTGGCGTTGGCGGCCAGATAGTCGGTTCCCTTCTTGGTGTTCTCGGTGGCTGCCGTGGCCTGGGCGGCTTGACGCTTCGCCATCAAAGTGGTCTTGAAATCGTTCATGACCTTCTCGAGCTCGGCGTCCTTCAGTTGCAGTTTGCCGGTCATGCCATCGACCAAACCGGCCGCCAGGGCCTTGGTGTCCAGGTCGAGCGACTGGCGCTTCATGCTGTTGGCGATGTCCGCCCCGATGGCGTAGCTGGCGCGGCTTTTCTCGGCCGTGAGGTCGAGTTTGTCCTGGGCGAGTGCGGCGGTGGCCGCGAGCGTGGTGGTCATCAAAAGGCGAAGGGTGTTCTTCATGGATTGAGGCCGGCTGGCGCCTCAGGCGCGGCAACGGCCGCAGGAAGCTGCGGGAGAACCCGTTGCACGGGAAGCAAAATGAGCGTCCAAGGACTCGGAATGTCGCGTCGGCTGTTGGTTGTTGGGGTCCTGCTTCCAACGATCGGACTTTGGCCTCGAAGCGGCTGAGTCGAGGTGCCAGCACGCCGGTTTGACAGTCCGTCGGATCGGAATCAGAACAAAAAGAAAGGGCCAAGTCTCAACGACTTGACCCCGGAGAATTTGCTGGAGATCCGACTCAGTGTTCGCGCTTTTTGGTGAACACGTGAGTGGAGTGACCGAAGAACACTTCGGCGCCTTCCATCAGCGTTTCACTGAGGGTGGGATGCGGGTGCACGATGGCACTGAGATCATGAACCGTGGCTCCCATTTCAATGGCCACCGTGCCTTCGCCAATGAGCTCGCCGGCACCATGACCGACAATTCCGACACCGAGAATTCGCTCGGAAACCGGGTCGACGATGAGCTTGGTGGAACCATCAGTCCGATCATAAGTGAGGGCCCTACCGCTGGCACCCCAGGGGAACTTGACCACTTGCACCTCAATGCCCTTGGCCTTGGCCTCGGTTTCGGTCAGACCCACCCAAGCCACCTCGGGATCGGTGAAGACCACCGCAGGAATGAGATAGTCGCGATTCACGGCGTTGCCGTCACCAGCGAGGTTCTCGATGGCGATGCGAGCCTCTTTGCTGGCCTTGTGTGCCAGCATGATGCCGCCGGCGACGTCGCCGATGGCGTAGATGTTCGGGTCGTTGGTGACCATGCGTTCGTCCACCTTGATGAACCCCTTGTCGTCCCGTTGGACGGCTGTGTTCTCAAGACCGAGATCTTGGCCGTTGGGCACGCGGCCCACAGACACCAGAACCCGGTCATACTTCTCTTCCATCTTCTGGCCGTTGAACTCGGAAGTGACCTGGATTTGCTTGCCCGAGGTCTTGATCTCCAAAACCTTCGACTTCAGGCGCACCTCTTGGAAGGCCTTCTTGGCGTAGGCGGCCACCGGTCGGACGAGGTCCGGGTCGGCTCCGGCCAGAATCGCTTCCATGGCCTCAATGACGGTGACCTTGGAACCCATCGCCGCGTACACGGTTCCGAGCTCCATGCCGATGTAGCCGCCACCGATGACCAGAAGTTTTTCCGGAATGTCGGCGATTTCCAGTGCCTCGGTGGAGGTCATCACCCGGGGATTGCCCAGATCGAAGGCCTTCGGGAGGGCCGGGCGGGAACCGGCTGCGATGATGGCCTTGTCGAAGGTGACGTACTTCTGACCTTCGGGGGTTTCCACGCGCAGCTTGTTCGAGGACTCGAACATGGCCTTGCCGTGCATCACGCTGACACCGCGCATCTTGGCGAGGCTCGCTATGCCGGAACCGAGCTTCTCGAGGATGGACTCCTTCCAGGCCCGCAGACGGTTTAGATCGATCGTGGCATCGCCGAAGCTGATTCCGCGGTGAGCGGATTCCTTCGCGGCGGTGATCATGTGCGAGGCGTTGAGCAGCGCCTTGGAAGGGATGCACCCGCGGTTCATGCACACACCACCAAGACGGGGATCCCGTTCGATGAGCAGCACCTTCTTGCCCAGGTCGGCGGCGTAGAATGCAGCGGCGTAGCCTCCAGGGCCGGCGCCGATGACAACGATTTCAGTCTGGATCGCTTCCATGTCGGGTAGGGCTGTTAGAGCTTCACCACAGAGGCCGGGAACGTCTCGATGGCCTTGACCAGGTCCACCGTGAAGCGGGCGGCCGATCCGCCATCGATCACGCGGTGATCGTAGCTGATGGTCAGCGGCAGGATGGGACGGGCTTCGATCTTGCCCTCGGCAGTCACGACCGGCTTGAGGGAGGTCTTGCCCAGTCCGAGAATGGCCACTTCGGGTTTATTGATGATCGGGGTGAAGTGGGAGCCACCGATGGCACCCTGGTTCGAGACGGTGAAGGAGCCTCCCTTCATTGAATCGGGGGACAGCTTGCGATCCCGGGCCAATGCCGCGATCTCGGCCAACTCCTTGGCGATTTGCAACAGTGACTTCTTGTCGGCGTCGCGCAGCACCGGAACCAGCAATCCAGCGTCGGTATCGACTGCGATGCCAATGTGGTAGTAGTGCTTGATGATCAGGGTCTCGGCGACTTCCTGCAGGCTGGCGTTGAACTTCGGATGCTTCTGGAGGGTGTCGACCAGCGCCTTGATGAGGAAGGGGGTGGGCGTGAGCTTGGAGCCGGCCTTTTCGTAATCGGCCTTGAACTGGGCCCGCAACGCCTCGATGCCGCTCATGTCCGCATCGGCGAACTGGGTGACGTGGGGCAGGGTGACCTTGTTCTCGACCATCCGCGCCGAAATGATCTTGCGCAGCGGGGTCAGCGGCTCGCTGGTGACAGGGCCGAAGACAGCGAAGTCTTGGTTGACGAGCGGGAAGCTGAGGCCCTGGGGGGCTTCGGCGTACTTGCCGGCACGGGCCACCTTCGACTCCAGCTTGCCGATGTAGCGGGCGAGATCTTCGATGACCACGCGGCCACCGGAGGCGGAACCGCGGACTCGGCTCAGGGGGATGCCCAGTTCGCGGGCGACCTTGCGGACATACGGGCTGGCCGCCGGGACCGGGCCGTCGTCTTCAGTGGCGGCCGGCAGGATGTCGTCGTCGTCTTCGTCCGCGACCACGGGCCGTGCCGCCCGGGGGGCTGCCGCCTTTTTGGCTGGTGCCGACGCCGGTGCCGCAGCGCCGCTGTCGCTCCCGCCCTCCAGACTCAAGAGCACCGTGCCGACGGTGATCGTGTCACCTTCCTTGACGGAGATGGCGGTGATCTTCCCGCCGGCTGGAGAGGGGATGGGCGCAATGGCCTTCTCCGACTCGAGCTCGAGGATTGTCTGACCGGCGCTGATGGTGTCGCCGACCTTGACCAGAACGCTGACAACTTTGCCGCTGTCAGCGCCTTCTCCGACCTTGGGAAACCTTACGTCCATAAATTTTGACGTGCCAATGTGTGGCAAGTGCTCTTCCGGGTGAAATTGTTTTTTTGCTGGGTTAGGTTGGACGGAGTTTGACATCTGGCCAAATTCCTAGGCCAACACCGTTCCGATCTTCGGCTTGGAGAACGCCCAGGACGACGCTTATTCTTCTCCTGTGAAAATTCACTACCTAGGCGCTACTCGGACAACGACCGGTTCGATGTACCTCGTGGAGGTGAACGGCCACCGTGTCCTCTTGGAATGCGGCCTGTACCAGGGGCGTCGTGAGGAATCGATCCGCCGTAATCGTGAGTTCCCCTTTGATCCGGCCGCATTGGATGCGGTGGTGTTGAGTCATGCCCATATTGATCACGCCGGCAATCTGCCCAATTTGTGCCGGAAAGGTTATCAGGGGAACATCTACTCCACGTTCGCTACTCGCGACCTGTGTGCGGTCATGTTGGAAGATTCTGCGAGAGTTCAATTGGCTGACAGTCAGCACGTGTCCAAACAGCGGGCCAAGCAGGGGCTGCCCCCGGTCGAACCTCTCTACACGGTGGAAGATGCGGAGAGGGCGACCCGACAGTTTGTGGCCATCAATTACGGCCGTCGTATGCCGCTGGTGGATGGAGTGACCCTGGAGTTTCGGGATGCCGGTCACATTCTGGGCTCAGCTCAAGTAATTCTGGACGTCCGGGAGGGGGCTCGGCAATTCCGGTTTCTCTTCAGTGGCGACATTGGCCGACCTGCCCAGGAGATCTTGCGCGATCCCGAGTCGGTGGAAGATGTCGATTTCCTTCAGGTCGAGAGCACCTACGGCGATCGGGAACACGGTGATGCGACCTTTTCACGGGATGAACTGTGCCGGGTGGTGGCTGGCGCTTTGGCCCGAGGCGGCAAGGTGATCATCCCATCCTTTGCGGTGGGGCGGACGCAGCAATTGGTCTATGTCCTGAACCAATTGACCGAGTCGGGTTGTTTGCCGGAGGTGCCGATCTTCGTGGACAGCCCATTGAGTGTGAATGCGACGGAAGTCTTTCGTTTGCATCCCGAGTGCTTCGACACCGAGGCTTATGAGCACTTGCGGACAAAAGGGAACCCCTTCGGCATGGATCACCTCCTCTACATCCGCGAGGCGGTGCAATCCAGGAAGCTCAACGAATTCAAACAGCCGTGCATCATCATCAGTGCTTCGGGCATGGCAGAGGCGGGGCGCATCCGGCATCATCTGAGCCACAACCTGGGTGATCCGCGAAACCTCATCCTCTTCGTGGGTTATTGCGCGGAGCATACTCTGGGACATTTGATCGTTTCGGGCCGTAATCCGGTGAATATCTTCGGCATTCCGCATGAAGTGAAAGCGCAGGTTGCCCGCATTGATGCCTTTTCCGGGCATGCCGGCCGGTCTGAATTGATCGGATATGTAAAATCGCTCTCCGGTCCATTGAGCAAGATCACCGTGATCCACGGTGAGGAGTCGTCGTCGTTGGCCTTCGGGCAGGCCCTCCAAGCGCTCAAGCCTCAGGCAGAGGTGGTGGTGCCGCAGCCGGGTCAGATCGTTGAGTTTTGAAACTCGCAGTGTGCGATGATCGCACCTCAAGTCGGGGCCAATGACTCAAAAAAATGCAACCAACCGGCGATGAAGCTGTGAATTGGACAGCGAGTTTGGTGGGTGTCCGAGCGGTTTGAGATTGTTTCCATCGCCCGGGTCCGCTTCAAACCATCCGTGCAATCCAAGTTCAAGCTGATCGATGGGGCCGTGGTGGCTCCTCAAGGGTTCCTCGCGGGCGGGGTTTTTTGTGACATCAAGCGTCTGGGCACCGGCAAGGGGTCGGACAAGGGGCGCAAGCGGGACCTCTGCCTGTTGGTCAGCGAGACTCCTGCGGCGGTCGCTGGTCTCTTCACGACGAATCAAATCTGCGCTGCGCCGGTGAAGGTGTGTGTCTCCCGAGTGGCCAAGGGTGTCGCCCAGGCGGTGGTGGTCAACAGTGGCAACGCCAACGCCTGCACCGGGCGTCAGGGCATGAAAGACGCGCTGGCCATGACAGGATTGGCCGAGAAGGTCTTGGGGCTTTCCACCGGAAGGGTGCTCGTCGGATCCACCGGGCGGATCGGCGTGCAAATGCCCATGGAGCAGGTGGCTAGCGGGATCGTCGCGGCGGCTGAGGTCTTGGGTTCCACACCGGAGCACGCAGCCCACGCGGCCGAGGCCATCATGACCAGCGATTCGCGTCCGAAGACCATTGCCATCGAGCTCAAGATCGGAGGACGGATCGTCCGCATTGGCGGCATGTGCAAAGGGGCCGGCATGATCCAGCCTGGCATGTCACCGACCGGAGCTCGTCCGGCAACTGCTCCTAGTGGGGTGCCGGCCGGATTGCATGCCACCATGCTGTGCT
Source organism: Akkermansia muciniphila (assembly GCA_945883815.1). Lineage (GTDB taxonomy): Bacteria > Verrucomicrobiota > Verrucomicrobiia > Limisphaerales > UBA9464 > SXXZ01. The sequence goes on from CAMCYJ010000013.1 coordinate 28,808, forward strand.
TCATCACCACGGACGCGGACATCGCCGCCAAGCCTCTTCAGAGTGCCCTCAACGAAGCAGTGGCCTCGAGCTTCAACCGAATCACCGTCGACGGGGACATGAGCACCAACGACACGGTGCTGGCTCTGGCCAATGGTCTGGCCGGCAATGCCGCCATTCGGAAGGCTTCTGGAAAGGACTTCGAGGCCTTTCAGGCGGCCCTGTCGCATGTGTGTCTGTCGTTGGCCAAGATGATCGTGTGCGACGGCGAGGGGGTTCACCGCGTGGTGACGGTCCGCGTCGAGGGAGCACGGTCTTTTGCCGATGCCGACGCCGCAGCCCGGGCGGTGGCCAATAGCGCCCTGGTCAAGACCAGTTGGCACGGAGGGGACCCCAACTGGGGACGGATCATCGACGCCTTGGGGTACAGTTCTGCCAAGATCGTGGAGGACAAGGTGGACATCGGCTACGCCGCTTCGGGAACCCGGAAAATCCTCTGGAGCCTGCGCCGAGGGCAGCCGACCAAGACGGCGTTTGCTGATTTGTGGAAAGCCGTGCAGGCCGACACCTTCGAGTTGCACATTCGTCTCAACGTGGGGAAGGCCTCGGCCGTGATGTATGCCGCGGACCTGACCGAGGAGTATGTGGATTTCAACAAGGGCGCCATCGCAGATCCAAGCCAAGCAGGGGCGCTGGGAGGATGACAAACCTGTCATCCCACAGGGCTGCCCAAAACCCCATCAGACCATTGGGCTCCGTGAGTAAAATGCCTTTAGGGGGGGATTACCACCGCCGATCCTGAGGCATTCGGAAACCGGCGATGGCTAGACAGAATCTGAAGCGTTGGGAGGATTGTCTGGATCGGTTCGCCGCGGACGCTCTCCGAAGAGAGCGGTTCCTACCCTCACCAGTGTGGACCCTTCTTCGATGGCGACCTCCAAGTCGCCACTCATTCCCATGCTGAGTACGGGCAGTGGGGCCCCGAGCAGGTCGGCGCAACGATCCCGCAATTCGCGCAAACGTCGAAAGACCGGGCGGACCTGCTCCGTATCCACCGCGTACGGGGCGACGGTCATCAGGCCGTAAACCTCCAGTCGGGTCAGGGCATTGAGTTGCTGAAGCTCGGCCAACAAGCGATCCGGTTTCCAACCGAATTTGGAGGACTCCCCCGCGACATTGACCTCCAGCAGGATGGGCAACGAACGGGCCTGCTTGCTGGCCTGCTTTTGAAGTTCCTCGGCCAGTGCGAGTGAGTCCACACCCTGGACTACCTGGAAGATGCTGACGGCATCCCGCGCTTTGTTGGATTGTAAGTGTCCGATAAAATGCCACTCCAATTGGCCAGGGCACAGAGGGATCTTCACCTTGGCCTCTTGAACTCGGTTTTCTCCGAACAGCGTCAGTCCCGCCGAGGTCGCCTCGGCCACGCGCTCAGGTGGATGGTTCTTGCTCACCGCCATGAACCGTACCGAGTCCGGTTGGCGACCGGATCGCTCGCAAGCCTGGTCGATGCGGCTGCGGATGCGGGCGAGGTTTTCCTGAAGTTCGGACACGCAGCGAGGCTACACCAGAACTGGTTCCTGCGGGACGAGATTTGTACGGAAACTCCGGCGTCCATGGCCAATCCGTTGGGTCTGTATGGCAACAGCGGGATGGAGTTCAGGATTGTCAGGGACCGCAGCGCACTGGAGATCCGCAGACCTAGTGGATGACGGCCGGCAGAGCCGACATGGATGCGATCGGGCAACGGCCGCCGCTCAATGGAAAAGTCCGCAAGCCGTGACTATTGGTGTTGAAAAATGCGGTATCGGGTACGGATCCCCTGAGCAACTGGCTTCGGAAGGGATCAGTTCCAGGGTAGAGGCAAACGAAAGCCATGGCCGTCAGCAACTGCTCAATGGGATCCGCCGGAACCAAGCCTTGCTTGTCGACGATCTCCAACTGCTCCTCGAAGGATTTGTTCCGGGTGGCCTTGGCGATGAAAAAGATCGGAATTTTTCGGGGCTGTTTGATGTTTCGCTGGGTGACACTCTTCAACTTCATCAGCCACGGCATGTCGGAGTAGTCAATTGCATCCCGGTGTAGCGAAGGGAAGCGATCCCGAAAAAGGTAGTTCAATGATTCGATGGCATCGAAGTCAGAGACGTTGCCTGGGATTTTCAAATAAAAAAAAGTCTTAGTCAGTTTTGCTGAATCGAGGATCGAAAGAGCCATTTCGAGTCGTTCATGCCTCACCACTGGATCCAAAGGAGCCTCCATTATTTTTTGGCGGGCGTTTCCGGACAGTCTCTGAAGGCTCTGGGGTGGAACTTCCTGAACCAGATGGTCGATGAGTTCGACCTTACCGACGGTCTTGAGGAACGACGCAGCCTCGTAAGCGGCTCTGAGCGCGGTGGATTCTGGGTTGTTGTCAGACATGTCAGCGAGACGGGCGATCCGAATGCTTCGGTCGTCGTCATTTGTTAATCAAACTTACGTCAGTGCGTTTGGGAGCGCACGAATGATCTACTGATGAAATCTCGGATCGATCGATCCATATTCGTGGGCGTCTTGCTCCTCAAACACGCTCATAGTGGTGAATCGGCGTTTCGTTGATGTCTCTTGAAGGGTTTCTCGATGTTTTGTTGCCCAAATGATCACCCATTTGGGTTCTGATGGATTTGTCAGCCCGCAAGGTCTGGCCCAGACTCCTCGCAATGGAACCATTGTCGGCAGATGTAGTGGTGCTGGGTGGCGGCAGTGCAGGATATGCCGCGGCCAGGACCCTCACGAGCCACGGCGCCCAGACCCTGGTCATTGATGGGGCCCCGGAATTGGGAGGCTTGTGCATCTTGAAAGGTTGCATGCCTACCAAGGCCTTGTTGCATGCAGCCGAATTGCGCCATGCGATCTTGGAAGGTGAACCTTGGGGAATCACGGCTGAGCGTGTTGAGGTGGACGCCAAGAGAGTCTTTGCCAGAAAGGATGCCTTGATTGCTGATTTTGCCGGCTACCGACGTCAGCAGCTGCAGGACGGCCGATTCGGGCTGATCCGCTCCCAGGCGCGGTTTGAGGGGCCAGGATCACTCCGATTGGCGGACGGTCGATGCATTCAATTCGGTCATGCGGTGGTGGCCACAGGATCTTCGGTCGCTCCGGCATCCCTGCCCGGACTGGAAGCCACTGGCTACCTCACCAGCGACAGCGCCTTGGCCGAGTCTCAGATTCCCGAGTCTTTGGTGGTTCTCGGTGGAGGCGCTGTGGCACTGGAGTTTGCCCAGTTTTACTCCCGTCTTGGCAGTCGGGTGACCGTCATCCAACGCGCTCCTCAGCTGCTGTCGGGATTCGATATCGATGTCGCGGGCGAATTGGAGAAGGCTTTCCGAAGGGAGGGTATTGAGGTGTTCACAGGCACCGTATTGGATCGAGTGGAACGCTCAGGATCCCAGAAGCGGGTCTGGTTCCGCCAGGGTGGTCAGGAGCGCTCTGTCGAGGCGGTTGAGGTCTTCCATGGTTTGGGTCGGGTTCCCAACACCGCGCACTTGGGATTGGAGGCCATCGGTGTGGCGTTGGAGCGGGGTCGGATCACCACCGATCTTCACCAGCGTTCCTCCCGGGCGGAGGTGTTTGCGGCGGGTGACTGCTGTGGCCCTCACGAAGTGGTGCACTTGGCCGTGCAGCAGGGAGAGGTGGCTGCCCACAATATCCTGAACCCAAGTCGTCCGCTGGCGATGGATTATCGGTTGTTGCTTTCGGTGGTGTTCACGTCGCCGCAGGTGGCCCAGGTAGGTCTTTCGGAGCGAGAGGCCCGGAGTCGTGGCATCGACTATCGTTCGGAGAGCTACCCCTTTAACGATCATGGAAAATCCATAATCCTGGGAGCACAGGAAGGTTTTGTGAAGGCGCTGGCCAATCCTGCGACGGGAGAGGTGATCGGAGCGGCCTGTGTGGGGCCACAAGCCGGGGAATTGATTCACGAGCCCACTGTGGTCATGGCGGCCCGAATGACTGCGGCTCAGTGGGCTGCGGTGCCCCACTACCATCCGACTTTGGCTGAGATATGGACCTATCCCGCTGAATCGTTGGCAGAGTCGTTGACTCCTTTCCAGCCGTAACCACGCAATGGGGTGGTGCCGAAAAAAGGGCCGGCTTTCGGGCCTCGTGACGAGCGAAGAACGAAACTCCGGCTTCGAGGCGACTTAGTAAATCGACGACTTCGGACGCAGGGCGATCACACCAAGTTTGAGGTGGTGTCGCAGCGCTTCCGTGAGGGCGCAGGCAAACACCATTGCGCCCAACATCCCCAGGGTCATGCCGCCGTAAGCGATTAGAAATTGCCACGGATGTCCCGGCCCGGCCCAGCGCAGCACCAGCGAAGCGCCCCAGTTCATGCCACCTGCCATCGACAGGGCGAGCGTCATGGCGATGGCGACACGGAAGCTGTTCTTGGGCCAGGGAAGGATCGCATCCCGCATTAAGGGCAAGCCGATCGCCAGCATGGCCCAGGTCATCCAAGGTATACCGGCACCCCAGCTGAAGAACCGGTGACCGGAGCAACAAAGGCAGACTCCTTCCCGCATGACGGGACCGAAGCCGGCATCGGCCCACCAACCCACGAGCATGGCCAGATTGGACGGACCGAGCATGCCCCAGACCATCGAACTCCAGTCTGTGGTGCGGGGCTCCGAAGCGTCCACGTCTCGGAAAAAGAAGGATCGCTCGGATGCCAACGCCCCTAAGTCGGAACGATGCAACTGAATCATTCCGGCCAAGGCCGCGAGAGTCACTACCAGTGCTGCCGGTCCGGTTGCCAAGTCTCCCAAGCCGATCAGGAGTGGGGCCTGCAACACGAGGCTCATGCTGATGGCCCATCGCTTCCACCGGGCAGATCGCTCGGGCGACGGTCGGTCCTTCGGGTGACACGAGCCGCCTCGCCAGGCACGCCAACTCACCACAGCGCTGCTGCCGGTCATGAGGATGGCAGCGACCACTGGGTGCAGATGACCGGTGGCGGCCAAGAGCATACCGACCCCATTGTAGACGACGGCAAACCGCAGGTTGGTCTGGATCGAATCCCGAACGCTCCGAGCCAAAGCCACGGCCTCCGGAATCTCACAGAGATTGCCCCCGCACAGGACAACTTCGGCAGTGGCGGCGGCCAGCGGAGCTCCTTCCAGTAGACCGATGCCGACCTCGGCGGCGGCAAGAGCTGGGCCGTCATTGATCCCGTCGCCAATGAAGACCACACGGAGCCCCTCGGCCTGCCACTGTTGGACTTGCTCCGCTTTTTCTGTCGGGGTCAGGCCGGCTTTGACTTGCCCTACCGTGGTCAAATCGGCCAGCAGTTCTTGGGTCCGAATGGGTTGGTCGCCGGACAGCACCCGAGAAGCTACTCCCAGTCGTTTCAGGTCTTCGAAGGTGGCTGCGGCGGAGGATCTGAGCCGCTCCCGGACCAAGGCCACGGCCACGGGTTTGCCCGAGGCGGAGATCCAAACCCGGCTGCCTGCCCCCTGAAGCCGAGCCTCCAGCGCATCGTCGCTTTGTCCTTCCCAGGCCCAATCTTTGCCGCCGATGCGCACGCACATGGCGGGTTCTGAAAGAGTGCTGACGCTGGCTTGGACCCCGCAGGCTGGAATCACCAGGAAGTTCTCCACGGCAATCCTGAGAGCCGTGTCGGGCTCTCGACCGTGGAACGCTTGAGCCACGGGATGGCGGCTTCGAGATTGAACCGCCCCGATGATGGAAAGCCACCGGTTCCGGTCGGCCGTTTCTCCGACCGTGACCACATCCACCAAACTCATTTTGGCTTCGGTCAATGTTCCGGTCTTGTCGAAGGCCGCTAAATTCACCGATGCCAAACGTTCCAAGGCGGAGGCATTCCGAACCACCACTCCTCGTGCCGCCAGAGTGGCCATGCCCTGCCAAAGTCCCAGCGGTGTTGCCAACCCGAGGGCACAGGGGCAGGCGACCAGCAGCACCGAGAGGCCGTTGAAAATCCCGGACTCCCATCGGCCTTCCAGAGCGGCCCACAAAAAAGCTCCCAATGCGGTGAGGATCACGACCGGTAGAAACCGTTGAGCCAAGCGGTCGGCCTGACTTTGTGCTTCACTGGAAGCCAGGGTGGCTCGGGATTCTTCCACCCGCCGGATTAGGGCATCGATCCCTCGGGTGTGGCCTGAGGTCCGGCTCTGGATGATGAATTCGGCATCCTCGCTGAAGCCGCCCGCCATCACGAGATCCCCCACCCGTCGGACGATCGGTTCGGGTTCGCCGGTGAGCGGTGTCTCCCGCACAAAACCTTCGCCCAGAATCACCACGCCATCGACAGGGACGGGCTCTCCGGGTAGCACTCGGACCCGGTCGCCCATGCTGATTTCCGCAATGGAAACCCGAGTGTCGGGTGGTCCGATACGCCGGGCGGTGGCGAAGGTGTCGCTCAGACGGCGAGTTTCCGAAAGGGCTTGTTCTCGGGCTCGGGCTGTCAGCGCCTTGCCCGCGCTGTAAACCGTCAGTAGCACGGCCACCACTTCGTAGTACACCGGCCCGCTTCCGCGGAGGCTCGACAGAAGTGAAGCCCCGAAGGCTCCCAGGGCCCCCGAAACGAACAGTAATTCCAGGCCAAAGGTGCGGCGGCAGGCGCAGTCCCAGGTGGCACGGAGCAGGGGAAGTCCCAGCAGTCCAAAGACGATCAGGGTCAGGAGGATCAGCACCCCATGCAGCCCATTTCGCAAGGTTCCATCGGGTTCGGACAAATTGAGAGCGAAGCCGATCAACATGGCTTGGCTGGCGATCACTGCGCCCAGAACGATGCGAAAGACAGCCTTTCCATCGGAGGTGTCGGGGGCGTTGGTGTTTCCGGGGCGTTCCCCCAAGAGCCGACAGCCGTAGCAGCAGAATCGCTGCGGCGGCCCTTCGGACGATTCCGGTCGAGGCAGTGGACCCTGACAATGGGCGCACGCGGCGGGAGCCTGAGATGCGGCGGAAATGAGGTCGGCTTCGGACATGGAGGGGAACTCCCTATTCTCCAGAGCCCCTACTGGAGGATCGTCGGTGGATCAGCTTCAGCGATCCGGGTAAAATGCCTCGGATCAGGTCGGATTTCTGGTCGGCCGTCTCCAATTCCTCATCGATCTGTCCGGGTGCGTCCACCCAGAGCTCGGTCTGCCGCTGCAAGATGCGGATGGAGATTTTTTTGACCAGTTGGAGGTGGCGACGGTCCAGCCCATCGGCGGTTCGAAGGCAGGCAGCCAGCCAATCCACCCGCGAACGGTCGGCCCTAGACAGTCCTCTCAAATCCTCGTGGTCGGACTTGGGCAGAGCCTTCCGGTGATATCGGGCTACGGCAGCCACAGAGCGCACCTCCGTGGGGGTTAGCGTCTTCCAAGGAAACTCCCGGATCAGAAGGGCCGAGGCTTTGTGATGTCCCCGACCGTCCGGGCCAGAGACTGACCAACCAATGTCGTGCAGCAACGCCGCGCATTCCAACAGTCGTCGTTCGTTGGCACCGTATCGATGAAGAGGACTCAGCCCGTCGAAGAGTGCCAACGCCAGACGGGCGACCTGCCGTGGATGCTCAGGCTCAGTCTCATGGCGAACGAAGAGGATCTCGGTTTCGTCAGACAATGTGTTGGCCGTGGGAATCATGCCCTGATGGACCGATGAAATCCGAGTCACGTGGCATTGTCGCCCCCGGATTGCGATCGGATGCTTTTACGCTTCCGAAGGGGCCGTTTCGTCCCGATTCTTTTCTCCCATGGAAACACCAGATCAGTTGCGCGAACTTTTTCGGATGCAGAAAGCCCTCAATGCCCGCATCGGTGTCCAGACCGATGCCATGAATGAGGCCGAGAAGACCCAGTGGATCTTGAACTACTGCCGGGCGATGTCGCAGGAGTTGGCCGAATTGACCGACAGTGTCCCCTGGAAATGGTGGGCCAAGTACCAGAAGTTCGATGAGCAGAACGCTCGTGTCGAGGTGGTGGATTGCCTTCATTTTCTCATCAGCATGGCGCAAGTGCTGGGAATGAGTGCCGACGATGTCTTTGCCGCCTACCTCAAGAAGAACGAGGTCAACCTCAAGCGCCAGGATTCCGGATATCAGGCCAAGGATGCCGATGATTCCCGTCACATCTGAGATTCTTGCTGGATTGCTGAAGGGCGGATTGGACAAGGAGCGAAAGCTGTGGCAGTCCATCACTGGCGTTCGACCCAGCGCCTGAGCAACACCCGTTCTCTCTCCACGTTCATCACCCCTCCACTACAAAGGAACCGATGCCCCTGTCGAAACCGCGTCTGATTCAAGAACTCATCCGCCGCATCCCGCCCAGTCAGCGCGCCGACTTGGTTGGAGTGCTCATCCCGGAGGTCGATCTCCAAAAGCGCATTGCGTTGATGGGCAAAGCCATCGCGAAGGACTACAAGGGCAAGGATGTGCTCGTCGTTTCGCTGCTCAGTGGCACCGTTCTGTTCTTGGCCGATTTGCTGCGGCGTTTGGAGTTTCCGCTACGTGTGGATTTCCTGGGGGTCTCCAGCTACGGATCGGGCACGGAATCGGGCAACCTCGTCTTCAACAAGGAGCTCAAACTCGATGTCCGTGGTGCCCACGTCTTGGTGGTCGATGACATTCTGGATACGGGCAAAACCCTTCGGGCCGTGACCGAGAAGATTCTGGCCCTCAAGCCGGCCTCCATCCGGACTTGCGTGCTTCTCGACAAGAAGGAGCGCCGTGTGGGCAATTTCGAGGCCGATTACGTCGGCTTCCGGATCCCGAATTTGTTTGTCGTCGGGTATGGGCTCGATTTCGCGGAGCGCTATCGCAACCTGCCTTACGTGGGTGTGTTGAAGCCCGAGGTGTATGCGCCGAAGGAGACTCCGGTCCCGGTCCGCAAGGCCGCGCGATGACCATCCCGGTGACGTTCTGGTCCTACTTTGCGGAGTTGGCTGGGTGCTCGGAGACCGTTGTCACCGTGTCCGAGCCGACCACGGTCGATGGACTTTTGGCTTCCCTTTATCAAGCCCATCCCGCGTTGGCCGAACTGCGCCGTTCCACTCTCATTGCCGTGGGAGTCGAGTATCAGGATGGAGGGTATGTCCTGAAACCCGGTGATCACGTTTCGCTATTCCCTCCCGTCCAAGGCGGATGAAGCGCTTCCTTTCCATTACCCGCGATCCCATCGACGAAGCGGGTCTCGTGGCAGGCCGGACCCTTTCATCCGGTATGGGGGCTGCCGTCTATTTCTCGGGTGTCGTCCGGGGGCAGGAGGGGGCCGATGCCATCGTGGCACTCGATTACAGTTGTTTTATTCCGATGGCCGAGCACCAATTTCAGCGACTCTTCGACCGGTTGGCTCAGCGCGGCTCTGTAGAATCGGTGCGCTTGGTTCATCGGATCGGTCGAGTGCCGGTGGGTGAGTCCTCGCTGTGGATAGAGGTGGTTTCAGCGCATCGGGCTGAGGCCTTTGCCGCCTGTCAGTGGGTGATTGATGAGATGAAGCAAGTGGTGCCGATCTGGAAAAAACCGGTGACGGCCGTAGACGCCTCGATTCCGTCAAATCCGAACCCAGCTTCCTGATCGACTGGAGCGTAGCACCGCCTCGCAAAGCCGGACTTCGTGGTGTCCATCCTGGGCGGTTGCGAAGAGTAGCGGAGTTTGTCGCCCGCTGGCGATGTGCTCATAGACCGCCCGGTACTGCATCTTGTGGCTATCGGGAAATCCCTCGGGATGTCCGCCTGGAGTGTCGGTGAATCCGGCCACATCTTCCAAGAATCCGGGTGTTCCTCGTTGGAGAATCTCGTTGGGCCCATCGCGACGTCCGATGAGTATTTCATTGGGTTGCTGGAAGTCCCAGCGGGCGCTTCCCCGGGTGCCATAGATCCCCAGCGACAGACTGCATTTCCATCCGGCAGCCACCTGCGAGATCGAGGCGTTGGCGTGCACGTGTTCTGCGAAGCCATGGTCGGATTTTCCAAAACGCAACAGGACGCTCCCGAAGTCCTCGGTATCCACCCGGTAGGGAATCCTCGAAGCCGGGTCCGGGGTGGCGAAAGTCTTCAAAGCCCCCGGCGGACGGAAGCGGGTCTTGTGAAACGTCTCCAGGTGCGCAAAGACGCGCTCGGCCCGGCTTCCCAAGATGAAGGAAACCGCATCGATCCAATGGGTTCCGATGTCGCCGACCGCACGCAACTTGCCGCCTTCGGAGGCAAGGACCCGCCAGTTGTAATCCGTGTCGTGGAGCAGCCAATCTTGGAAGAAGTGTCCTTGGACATGGATGATTCGGCCGAGATCGCCGCGAGCGACCATGGCCCGTAGTTGCAGGATGGCCGGGAAGAATCGGCACATGTAGTTCACGGCGAACACCGGTGCGTTGGGTTTTTGAACCGCTGCAACCACTCGGGCCGTCTCCCGTGAGTTCATCCCCAGGGGTTTCTCGCAGACGACGTGCTTGCCCGCACGCAGAGCCTTGAGCGACTGCGCCACATGCGCCTTGTTGGGCGAGGTGATGTGGATGACGTCGACATTCGAAGAACGGACCAGCGCATCGACATCGTAGTCTCCATACACTTCCGGGATGCCCCATTGATCGGCGCACTCCCGTGCCGAGACGGTGGAGCCGCAGACGGCGGTGACCTGAACACCCAGGCGCTTGAGAGCTTCGATGTGAACGGGTCCGATGAAGCCGGTGCCGATGACTCCGGCGCGAAGGTGGTGCAGGGGGATCATGGGGTGTGCCAAAAATCGTTTTGGTTTTGCCGTTTCGCTGGGTCGAACTCCGGGTGTGGTTACCCCGAGGAACACCCTGAGGATACGCAGCCAACATTCCGGGGAACCCGTCCAGCGTGTCCGCCAGAAGGGAGGCTGGGAAGCATGGAGCCGGGGCGCTGAGCGGAAATGTGGGCAATGGGGTCCGTGATTTTCCTGGTGAATGGTTTGCTGCACGAGAGCGGGAACTGATAAGTCGGTGAGCGTCCGTAGGCCCAAGGTCGACCCCACAAGAATTGTCCACTGATAAAGTGCAGTCGGGCAGGGGGTGACACAAACGCGGTGTATTACAATGCTACTAATATGCATTTGACCGCTTTCAATGGGTTGCTATACATCCGGTGCCCGTTTGGAACATGTAGTGTCGGCGTCACGTTGACGGTTTGTGGAGGTCGCTCAGTTAAGTCCCCGCAATTGAAGTCTGCTGGTGCAGTTTCCCTCACTCGGTTGAAGAGCGGCCAAAAGTCGTATGGATAACAATTCCCGTTTGTTTGTGGGAAACCTGTCCTACCAGACGCAGGAACGTGACCTCCAGGATCACTTTTCGGCGGCCGGTGTGGTCACCAATGTCAACCTGATGCTCGACCGCGTGACTGGAAAGTCCCGTGGTTTCGCCTTCGTCGAGTTCTCGACTCCGGATGAGGCCAATCGCGCAGTGGAAATGTTCCACGGCAAGGATCTGGGTGGTCGTGCGTTGACCGTCAACATTGCCCGTCCCCGTGAAGAACGCGCCCCCGGTGGTGGTGGCGGCGGTGGCTTCCGTGGCGGTGGTGGTGGCGGCGGCGGTGGCGGATACCGCGGTGGTGGCGGCGGCGGTGGTGGTGGCGGTTATCGTGGCGGCGGCGGCGGTGGCGGCGGCGGCGGTGGTGGCTGGCGCGGCGACCGTGGCGGTGGCGATCGCTACTGATCTTACTGATTTACTTTCAAAGCCCGCGTCCCAATTGGGTCGCGGGCTTTTTCTTTATCTGTTTTGGACCTGTGATGAGTGGTCGCTCGACACGCAGTCTCTTGGAGAAACCTGGCAGCCGCTGCATTCTCCGGTCTCCAGCGCCAGAGCCATGAAACTGTCCGCGCAACTTGTTATCTGCAAAAGTATCGAAGCCTGATTTTGGAGGTGGTGGATGTTTGTTGAGGATTGGTTTGCGTCGGAGAAGGGGGCGCGTGCGGTTTCCCACTCATCGGAGGTTTCCATGGGGATGGTGGTGACTAAGCGGAAGACTAGGGGGCGTTGGGGAATAGACCTGCGATGCGTCGGATTCGATTGTCGGATGGGCAACACGGTGCCGTTCTGTGAGGCAGGTTGGTTGCCTAACGAACGAACCCGGGGCTCCGACTTGACGGTATTGGGTGCGTTAGCGATTGATTGTAAGACGGCGACCTCACGGATACGAATTTTTAAGACCCTCTTGACCCATGGCTGAAACCCCAGAGATCCCCGAAGCAAATGATCCGTTCAGCAAACAGGTGGCCATCACCATCGCGTTGCTGGCAGTTGTGCTGGCGGTCATCGAAAACAAGGGCGACAACGCCAAGACCGACGCCATCATCAAGACCAGCGAGGCCGCCAATCGGTGGGGTTACTACCAGTCTAAAAGCATCAAGCAGAATATCTACGAGACCGAGATTGAGATTTTGTCGCATCTGAAGCCGTCCGGTCCGGATGCGGGAGTGCTGGATCCCGAGGCGGCAGCACGCAGGAAGACCATACTGGCTTCCATCGAAAAGGCGACCGCCACCGCCAAGCGCTACGATTCCGAGAAGGGGGACATCAAGAAGGAGGCCGAGCAGTTCGAGGTGGCAGCTGAGGCCAAAGGCAAGGTCAACGACCGCTGCGACCACGCCGCATTGGCGCTGCAAATCGCTGTGGTGATTTGCTCGGTGGCCATCCTCTCTCGCTGGCGCCTTTTCTGGTACATCGGTCTCGGCCTCGGAGCGGCCGGCGCCCTGATCGGCTTGAGTGCATTCTGGATTTGACCGGGGCGCATTTCCGGCCGGGCCAGAGGTCCGAATTGTTCAGAGGAAATTGTTCAGAGAATGTTGGCGGCCAACTCGGCCAGGCTGCTGCGTTCACCTTGCTGGAGTTCCACATGGGCCGACAAGGCCTGCTCTTTGAAGCGGCTGATGACGTAATTGAAGCCATTGGAGGCTACGTCCACGTAGGGATTGTCGATTTGGTAGGGGTCTCCGGTGAGCACGATCTTGGTCCCGTGACCGACGCGGGTGAGGATGGTCTTGGCCTCGAGCGGAGTCAGATTCTGTGACTCATCCACGATCATGAATTGGTGGGCGATGCTCCGGCCACGGATGTAACTCAACGCCTCGACCACGATGGTGCCGCTCTTGAGCATGTCCCCGGTTCGGCGATGCTCGTGACCCATGTTCAGATCACCCAGCATTTCAAGCGCATCGTGAATGGGTTGCATCCACGGCGAGAGTTTCTCGTCGAGTGATCCAGGCAGGAATCCCAGTTCCTTGCCCATGGCAATCGTGGGGCGGGCCACGACCAGCCTGCGGAACTCGCGGTCATTCACCGTACGCTTGAGCCCCGCGGCCAATGCCAAGAGCGTTTTTCCGGTCCCTGCTTTGCCCATGAGCGTGACCAGCTTCACGCGCTCGTCGAGCAGTGCATCGAAGGCGAAGTGCTGCTCGCGGTTCTTGGGCCGTATGCCCCAGACATTTTGGCAATCTTGAAGAGGAATGAGCTTGGTGCCACTGGCATCCACCTTGCAGAGCACGGTTCTCTTGGGGTTCCCCTCCTCGATGAGTGTGCAGTACTCATTGGGATGCCGGACCCTTCCCGGAGGAAGCGTCACCTCACCGTTGAACTTGAGTTCGGCGATCGCTGAAGCGGGCAACGTCAATTCGAACATCCCTGTATAGAGATCCTTCAGGTTGACTTGATCGGTTTCGTAATCTTCGGCGGCCAGTCCGTACACATCGGCCTTGAGTCGAAGATTGATGTCCTTGGTGACCAGGATGGTCGGGCAGGACTTCTGTTCAGCCTGGATGCTCAGTGCCTGAGCTAGGATCCGGTTGTCCATGCTACCGGTGGCCATCACATCCCGTGCGGGACCTGCCTTGGGCGAAGATAGAAAAATGATCTGAAGTCGGCCACCATTGGCCAGTTGGACTCCTTTGTTGAGATTGCCCTGGCGGCGAAGGGCATCGAGCCGGCGCGAAACAGTGCGGGCATTCTGCCCCCGCTCACTCGTCTCTCGCTTGAATTTGTCCACCTCCTCCAAGACTTCGATGGGGATGAAGACGTGATTGTCTTGGAAGTTGAGCAGCGCGTTCGGATCGTGGAGTAGGACGTTGGTATCAAGAACGTAGTTCTTGATGCGAGTCTTCCCGGAATCGATGCCGGTCGAAGCAGTTGAAGCGGCGTTGCCCCGGGATTTACGGGGGGATTTCGCGAGGCCATTGGCCTTCGCGCCGATCGGATCCGAAGCGCTGTCCAGCACGAGGCTTTGATGCTTCGGACCCGGTTGGGGTTCAAGGTGAATCCTTCGTTGATTCGAAAATGAGCCGAAATACGCAGTGACTTTTGGGTGACGGCCCGTGGGGGACGGTCGTCAGAGGGTTTCTGTCCCTGAATCGACCATCAGACACCTTTTGTCCATTGGCCTGTTGCAGTGTCAGACCATGAAGATCCATGAACGATTCGATGAAGAGCGGGGTGAGGTAGTGGAATTAGCCCCCGGCGGTGGGCGCCTGCCTGAGGGGCTGACTGAGGGGTTCCAGGTTCGGGTTGTTCGTCGCATCGACGGAGACCATCGTCTCGTGGAGCGCGAGGGGCGTGAATGGGTGGTGGCTCTGACGCAAATGCGCTTCCGACGCCGTTCTTCTCCCGCAGCCCCGCCGACGGCTGCTTGTGAGACTTGGAACCTTCCGTTGCGCGGGGTCCGTCCACAGACCTCGAACCGGCGCGGTATTGCGGCTATCAACCCAGGTTTCCATCGTCCCGGGCCTTGAGGATCCGCTTCCCGCTCTGCAGTGCGGCATTCTTCCGCGTTGCACCCAAGGTCTGAGCGGCGCGAGACTGAGCACCTCATGTCTGCACAGGTCATCGCCGTCGCCAATCAGAAGGGTGGGGTGGGGAAGACAACCACCAGCATCAACCTCGCTGCGGGACTCGCGATGCGGGGTTACTCCGTGCTGCTGATCGATCTGGATTCGCAGGCCAACGCCACGAGTGGATTGGGCCTCGAGAAAACCGAGGGAGGCAGTGTGTACCGACCGCTGCTGGGACTCGGCAGTCTGGAAGATCGCATCCGGCCGACGGCCTATCCCAACTTGTCGATGATCGGCAGCGAGTTGGATTTGTGCGGCATCGAGGTGGAATTGGCCCGCTCGGAAGATGCCGTTCTACGTCTGCGCAAGATCCTTCAGCCATTGAAGGAGTCCTGGCGCTTCCAAGTCATCCTTCTCGATTGTGCCCCGTCCCTGGGCATCATGACTCTCAACTGTTTCGCGGCAGCCGACCGGTTGGTCGTACCGCTGCAATGCGAGTATTACGCATTGGAGGGCATTGCCATGCTGTCTCGCGTGATCAACCAGGTGCGCGAGAACGGCATCAATCCGAGTCTGGAGATCCTGGGCGTGGTGATGACGATGTTGGAGTCCAGGACTCGTCTCGGGCAGGGCGTGGTCGCCGAAGTGCGCCAACATTTCGGTGACAAGGTCTTCGACACGGTGATCCCCCGGACCACCCGTTTGGCCGAGGCTCCCAGCCACGGCAAGCCCATCATGGCTTACGACCCCTACAGCGCCGGTGCCGCCGCCTATGAGGTGCTTTCGGGCGAAGTCGCTCAGCGGTTGGGATTGCCCGGGGTGGTCTGAGCTTTGTTCTCCGGCTTCGGGTCTGGGCCTGGAAATCCAGCAATCCAGGACAGCCATCAAGGACTGGCTTTCCTCGGGTCGGCTGCCTGTGGCAACTTGGGTTGATGAGATTTCGAGCCGCAATTGGGACAGCCTTCTTGTCGGCCCTCCTGTCAGCCGCGGTGCTGCTGGGGGCTGATCGGCCCAACATTCTGTTCATCATGACCGATGACCACGCGGCCCACGCCATTAGCGCGTATGGTAGCCGCATCAATCGGACCCCGAATCTGGATCGATTGGCGGCCCAGGGGTTGCGTCTGGATCGTTGTTTTGCAGGCAACTCCATATGCACGCCCAGCCGCGCCACGCTCCTGACGGGGCAGTACAGTCACCGCAATGGCGTGCCGGTGTTCAACGACCTTGATCCGAACAAGACGACCGTGGCCCATCGGATGCAGCAAGCCGGGTATTACACGGCGATGCTCGGCAAGTGGCATCTGGGCTCTGATCCGCAGGGCTTTGACGATTGGAACATCCTTCCGGGGCAGGGACGCTACAACGATCCGGTGCTCTATGACCGAACCGGTCACCGCATCTACAAGGGCTATGTCACGGAGATCATCACGGAGTTGACCGTGGGGTTGTTGAAGAACCGGCCCAAGGACAAGCCCTTCTTTTTGATGTGCCATCATAAGGCCCCGCACCGCGAGTGGACGCCCTCCGAGAAGTACCGCCGAGAGTTCGCCGGGCGTGAATTCCCCGAGCCGCCGACGTTCCGGGACACCTACGAAGGCCGAGCCGATGGCCTCAAGCAGAACCACCAGTCGGTGTTCAAGAACCTGACGCGGCACGATCTCAAGATGGTTCCGCCCGAAGGTCTGGTCGGGCAGGAGCGGCAACGGTGGATGGGGCAGGTGCCCAAAGAAGTGACCGTCCGCGAGAACGGCCAGGAGCGCGTCTTGCGAGGCGACGACCTCGACCGTTGGAAGTACAACCGCTACTTGCAGGACTACCTCGGTTGTGTTCAGAGCGTCGACGACAGCGTCGGCCAATTGCTCGACTGGATTGACGCGAACGGCCTGAAAGACAACACCGTGGTGATCTACACCAGCGACCAGGGGTTTTTCTTGGGTGACCACGGAATGTACGACAAGCGCTTCATGTACGAACCGTCGTTCCGCATGCCCTTCCTCATGCGGTGGCCGGGTCGTATTCGGCCGGGGACGGTCAGCGATGCCCTGGCCGTGAACTGTGATTTTGCACCGACCTTCCTGGACCTAGCTGGGGCCTCGATTCCGGCCGACATGAACGGTCGGAGCTTGCGCCCGCTTTTCAGCGGAAAGGCCCCGGCCGGCTGGCGGCAGGAGGTGTATTACCGCTACTACCACGACCCGGGCCATCACAACACCCGCGCCCATCTCGGCGTTCGCACCGCCACCCACAAGCTCATCCACTACTGGAAGATCGACCAATGGGAACTCTTCGACCTCATCCGTGATCCCAATGAGATGAAGAATCTCGCCAGCGACCCGGCCTCACAGACCGTGATGGCCGACCTCAAGGCACGTATCCTGCGCCTTCAGGCGGAGTTGGGCGATACGGGTCAGTTCGCCGACAAGATTCCGGCCGACACCGTCGATCGTCGCCCAAAACAACTCGACCACAAGCACCCCGACTCTCCGCTCTGAGCCAGTGACGGAGGGCCAATGGAATCAGAGTCGGGGCATCACGTGCGATGCAGGGCTGGAATTGCGGAATCACTCTTCCCGGTCTGCGCGTTCAAAGACCCAGAGAATTCGGTTTAAGGCGTCGTACAAGTCGGTGTTTTGTCTGAGATCCACGGTGTAGCGCCGGTCGGTATTGGCTAGATGGGTCGTGTGACCATCTACCCAAAGGACGGTGCTGGACTTCTGTTCATGGTGGGTCCGCGATCGTACATTGAAGACGGCGATATCGTCCGAACAGACAAACTGAGTATCCGTGACCAACGCCCGGATGGGGACGCCCTCGCGATTGTTACCTGGTGAATCGAGACGCACGGAGGGCGGTGTTTCCGGAGGATTTTGGAACATTCCAGTGACTCCCGCATGGCGGTAATAGTAACTGCACTGGGCTTGATTCGTTCCAACCTTGGCCAATTCACTCCGTGCGTCTATCGGTTGATCGGAGGCCGGGCAAAACAGAACCGCCGGCGTTTGACTCAGGGATTTTGCGAGCAAAAGCCCCAGACCGACAGGCCGACCATCACGGAGGGAAAGCAGACTCGTTGGTGAGCCGGTGGATGGATAGAGTTCAGACGGGTGAGAGAATGGCGGTGCCGCGGGGCCATAGGGCATCGAACCCGAATGGTCTTGGGCATACAGATGAATGGCGAGTCCCACCTGATGCAAATTCCCGATGCAGATGGCTCTCTTACCGGCGTTCCGCGCTCGTCCTAGCGATGGTAGTAGCAAGCCAGCGAGAATCCCGAGAATGGCGATCACCACCAATACCTCGATGAGTGTGAATGCAGCAGGACGACGGTATGAAGTGATTTCCCGTCCTTTCATTTCATGGAATGGATCCGGTTGGATTTTGGAGACACCGCCTTATGGCCGCCGGACGAACACTCGCATGAAATTGTGCCCCGAATTGCCGATGGGCAAGGTATGTTCAATGGAGGTGTCGTTGGCCGTTAGCCCCACGACCACCGGAGACCAGGCCAGCAAATCCGAGGACTCCATCAAATCGTAACTCTCACCCCGGCGTCCTGGCCAAGTGATTGTCCAGCTCTGGGCGGTCGGGTCGACTCGGAGGGTCATTCGGGGCGCTTCAAGATCGGGAAGTTCCTGTTCTAGTCGGATATTGTCCAAATCCCAATATCCCCCACGTTCGGCATCCTCGACTTGGGACAGAAATCGAATGCCCATCGGACGGCCGGCCCAGGGATCGGTCGTCTGGACCAAAGGCGTGACCACGACTGCGTCCACGAACTGCTGGCGGTTGGGGTAAAGTGCCTGAGAATTGGTGACACGCGTGGTGCTGACCGAGTGGATCTTTCCCAGCTCATCTCTCCAATACAGGTCGATGTCTATCGGGACTCCCGGTAGCATGCCACCGCCCTGTCCTATGACTCCCACCCGCAGCGTGTAGCGACTGCCGATCTCGAATCGATGGGGGAAATTCGAGTTCGCGGAGGAGTCGGGCGAGTCGGTGGAGGTGGCATCTTTGATCAAACCCACGCCCGGGATGGCAAACAGATACAGTGCCTGTTTCCCATCCATGTTAGAAATATGGTCGGGGCTGCCGGGTGGGGTATTGCGGAAGACACCTGAGAGTTGATCCCACAAGAAACCTCCGCCCTCGGGATAGTCTGCAGGACGGGCCGTCTTTAGCCACCCATCCACTCGGATGTTCACGAAATCGGTGGCGGGGCTCTCAAAGGACCCATTGGGGACTAAGAGAGCCCGCTTCTCCGCCTCCATCACCATCGGCATCCCCAGAACGATTCCTGTGAGAATTACCCCGATCCGGCCGATCCGGGAATTTCTCAAGTATTTGGGGGCGTTCAAAGGGGAGGCCATTAAGCTCAATTGAGCAGTCGTCGCCGAGTGATCAATCCAAGGGCGATTGCCCCGGCTCCGCCTAGCGCCCATGTGGAGGGCTCAGGAACGGCCGCCAAGCGAACACGGTCCAATTCCCAATAGGCGATGCCGGGTCCACCGTTCTGGCTGATGGACGTCAACGACACACCGATCGGGCGCCCCAGCCAAGCATCTCCTGATTTCACTCCGGTGAGAGACACCGAATAATCTTTCAAAGTCGACCAGGCCGCGGTGTCGTCGGCCGCTGTAATGACCGTGCCTGTCACCGGAACTGCGTTGGCCCCATCGACGTAGAACAGGCCGATCTGAAGCTGCGTACCCGTTGTCAGAGCACCACCGCCACGGACAGCGACTTGTAGCGAGTAACTCATCCCCGGTGTGTAGGTAGCGGGCACGACCTGATTGATTCCCACTCCGGGTATTGCGAACAGGTAGGAAACCTGGGTGCCATCGGCGTTGGTGAGATGACGGGGTTGACCTTCCGGAGGGTTGGGGAAGATGCCTGCCATCTGATCCCATTGGTCGGCAGTGATTCCGAATTGGGGAGGCGGGGCCGGATTTTTCTGCCACCCGTCGACGGTCGTCAGTGCGGGAAAACCCGCGGGAATCCGAGGGGACTCGAAGGAGTCATTGGCGATGTTGATGGATTGGCCCGACAGGGAACCTGTCACCACACAAAGCATCACAATACGAGTGAATTGATGGGTCGTTTTCAAACCAAGAAAAGCTGCGCGTGTTGAGACGTTAAGACGAGTCAAAAGCGCGGGATTTTGGAGGGACGGACGGGGTAGAAAACCGAATTCGGGCCCCGGATTTCAATACGAGGGGACTCTTCAGAAAAGGGCTGTCAGCTCCCCGGGACTGAGCAAGGGGCGGTACTCGATGGTCTCTTTCCCGACGAATCCGTCGCTCGAGGCTCGGACGCCTTACAGCAGCGAGTCTGCCGGACCGGTGATGGTGAGGAGTTCCATCGGGATTCAGGCTGCAAGAGCTTCGGCTGTCGCGATGGTGCGCCACGGGGGCTTGCCGGTCTGAGAGGTTTAGTCTTTTGGCTCGGGCAGCCAGCAGGCGAGGCCGGCGGCCGGGATGAACAGGATCGCCGCGTAGAGCAGGGCTTGGCGGACATCGCCCACTTTGGTGAACAGGCCGAAAAAGACCGTACCGCCGGCGGCGATGAGCCGACCGATGTTGTAGCAGAAGCCCGCGCCGGTGGTCCGGAGCAGGGTGGGGAACAGGGGTGGCAGACACATGGTGAAAAGCCCGAACACCCCCTGACACAGTCCGATGAAAAGGAACCCGATGAGGACGGCGGAGTGAGTTCGGGCCTCCAGGAAGGTCAATCCCATGACCACGCCGTAGATGAGGCAAAAGGAGACGACCGCCTTGCGATATCCCACCGCCCGGGCCACCGCCGCCGCCGCGTAATTTCCCAAGATCGAGCCCGCCATGAGGACCATGAGGGCGATCACAGCAGCTCGGTTTTGCCCTGCGGACGAAAGGTCCCGGACCTCGGGCAAGTCGCGGATATACTTCTGCTGCCAGAACATGAAGGTCCAATGCGCTGTCAGCGACACGCCACAAATGGCCAAGACGATCCACGTGGTTTTCGCGACCTTGCCGCGGAAGAGGTCGGTGAGCCCGGGCGGTTTTTCAGAACCGGCCCGCGCGGCATGCCACTCCTCCGTCTCGGGAACCGCCCGTCGGATCCACAACACGATGAGTGCTGGGAAAACACCGACCAGAAAGATGTAGCGAGGCTCCGCGTTCTCAAAGAGGTAACCGAAGAAGCAGGCCAGCAGCACGCCGATATTCACCGCGGTCTGGAGGGTGGCAGCGATCCATGGGCGCCAGCGTTTGGGCCAGGTCTCCGACAGCAACGAGGCACCCACGGCCCACTCGCCGCCGATACCCAGGGCCGAAAGGAAGCGGAACACCATGAGGTGCCACCACTCGGTGGAGATGGCCGAGAGCCCGGTGAAGCCGGCGTAGCAGAGGATGGTCAGGCAGAGGGCTCGGCTGCGGCCCATCACGTCTCCGATACGTCCGAAGAAGGCTCCGCCCAGCGCCCAACCGATCAGGAAGGCGGCATTGATCAGCGCGCCTTTTTCGCCCACTTGCTTGTCGGTCCGCGGCAGGGCCAAAAGCTGTGCCACAAACGGGGTCGCAACCAGCGTGTAAATGTGCATGTCCAGCCCGTCGAACATCCATCCCAGCCAAGCCGCCAGGCCGGACTTCTTCTGCTGGGAGGTCAGGGAGCGAAAACCGGTGGCTTCAGAAGTGGAGGACATGGCGCGGGCGGGTGGGGCGAGTCAGTGAACCCCATCCTGGCCCCCCATCTCAAGCCCGGGTTGTGCCGTGTCTTCGGGAACGAATGCGCGATGGACTGGGTCCAGCGGTGCAGGCGCAAGACTTCATTGCCCGAATGGCTGGGAACTTTGAGCACCGTCTTGGGCAACACAGGACGACCAGCTTACCTGCCGACCGATGCACTACTTCAGCGCCTCGCACTGGCGTCGCAACGCTTGGTGGAGAATCCACGCGGTGTCTGGTCCCACCGAGTTCACCTCGCCGTAGGGAGCGCCGGGGGCTCCGAACAGGTGCGGAGGCTCGGTGTCCCACTCTGACTTAGGAATGATGTAACCGATCTCGTCGTTGGCCAGGCCGAGCACGAACTTCACCCGACCGGGCATGAGTTCGCGCAGCGGAGGGACTTCCAGTGGCTCGATGTCGTAGTCGCCACCCGGGGCGCGCACGATGCCGCCGTTGACGATCTCCGGGTACACTTCACCGGGGATGCAGGCCATGGAGACTTCCCCGAGTCGCAGTATGCCTACCTCGGTCCGGAAGTGCAGCCAGCGGCTGTGACCCCGCTCGAGCAGGCCCAGGAGCGAGGCCGCCATGAAGCCCGTGTTGCGCAGAGGCAAGTCGAGGGTCCGGACCTCGATGCCGATGGGCAGAGCGGCGATGCCCGCATCCTTGGCCGAGGCAATCCTGTCGAGGATGCGCGAGGCGATTTGGTTGCCGACCGCCCGGGTCTTTTCGTGCGAGGGTTCTTTGAAATCGGTCTTCAGGAACGGGTCGTGAACGGTCACCGACGGGTGTGTGGTCATGAGGCCGCCGACCGCGCCATTCACATACACGTGGGTTCCGCCGAGCCCAGGCTTGTGCAGTGTGCCTCCGTAGCGGATGCCCTTTTCGAGGGACTCCCGAATGATTCCGGGAAAATCGGCCGTGATGTCGCGATTGTTGGACCACGGCGTTTCTGGATGATTGGCCCAGCCCACGAGCGTGCCGAGGGTTTTGCCCTGGGCGGCCTCGACGAAGTGCAAGACCCGCACATCGGGGTCGTACACCTCGGGCTTCCGCGTGTCGGCCACCAACCCGTC
This sequence comes from Akkermansia muciniphila, assembly GCA_945883815.1. Lineage (GTDB taxonomy): Bacteria > Verrucomicrobiota > Verrucomicrobiia > Limisphaerales > UBA9464 > SXXZ01. Next base: position 51,313 of record CAMCYJ010000013.1, read on the forward strand.
GGGCGACACGGTCAACTCATGGGCCGCCATGCGGGCCGGTTGGAGGGCCTTCACCGCATCGTCGACCACTCCGACGCAGGCAGCGATGACCTGCTCGCGGTAGCGAGGGTTGACCCCGGAATGGAAGGGGTCGGGTCCCCAGAGCCCCAGGAGGTCGGGGGTCGAGTGGTTGTGCGTCGAGCAGACAACCGTGTAGTCGACCTTCAGATCGGCCGCGAGGCGCTTGCGCACGGCGACCACGTCGTCATGGAAGAACCCGATGGCGTCGATGGAAACAAGAGCGATCCGGTGCTGGCCGTTGTCGATCACCACACCCACCGCCTCGAGGTTGTCGTGAATGTTGGTGGCCGAGCGGCCTTGGCTGAACCCCGCCATCCAAACGGGTTCGGCCGGGTTCTTCAGGTCCGGATTGAGATCACGCCGGCCGAAGCCCACCTTCAGCGATCCCGCCGCTCCTGCTGTCGCTGGGTGCGGATGGTGCAGTTCGACCGAGTAACCGGGTTGGCGATCGCGCGTGACCCAAAGGAAACGGGCTACCACGGCGGCCACCAACAGGACGACCGACACCGCCAACCAGCGGAGCAGGCGTTTCCAGAGAGCAGGCTTGGCGGAAGGACGGGACATGCGGAGACGCTACGGGGCGAATGGTCCGGCGCAATGCGCTAGAAGGGAACAAACCGCCGGTGGAAGGAATCGGGTGTAAACCCTCATCCCTGGCGGGGCACCCCTCCCGGTGGACGCGCTCAGACGTTGAGCAACTCTTTGGGGATTTCCACGCGGCCGCCCTTGAGCACCGCTTCCTGTGCCTTGGCGGCCATGACCACGGCGCGGTAGCCTACCTCGGCGCTGGCGTCGGGCTTGGTGCCGTCGTTGACGTGCTCGACGAATTTCTCCAGCGCGTAGCGCACGGGTGAATCGGTCTCCGACGCCGCCTCGGCCGGTTTTTTGCCTTGGGCCAGAATCTTCGTGGCATTGGCCACCAGAGCGATGCCGGAATCGGTCAGGAAGTCTTCCTTGCGGGCATACACTTCCCAGCCCAGCAATTCGGCGTCAGACTCCTTGAACATCCACGCCCGATTGTCACGGATGAGCACCGCCGCCGAGGCGCCGAAATAAATGTCGTGCTCGCCTTCGAACGAATTGGCCAGCGTAGCGCTCCAGGAATGGCGGACACCGTTGGCAAACTCCATGACCACCTGAACTGTATCGGCGACCTCGCGGTCGTCTTGCCACTGGGTGATGCCGCCGAAACCAGTCACCGAAACCGGGGTGCTCCCCAGGTACCATCCGGCAGTGTCGAGGCTGTGGATGCCGATCTCGCCGACCAACCCGAGCGAGGTTTCCTTGTAGAGGCGCCAGTTGAGGGCCTTTTCGCGGTCGGGATTGGGAGAGGCCTTGCGCCAGCTGGTCTTCTTGTTCCACTGCCCGCGGCTCATCGCCGGCTTCCCGGTGGCTCCCGTGCGGATGAATTTCAGCACGTGATGGTGCTGAGGATTCTCGCGGAACTGCATGCCCGCCTGGAAAATCTGTTTGGCGGGCAGCGTTGCGGCGGCCTGCGCGATGGCTCGGGCATCGTCGATGGTGTGGGCGATGGGGGCTTCCAGATACACGTGCTTGCCTGCCTTCATGGCGGCAAGTGCCAGATCCTTGTGCTGGTGCGTGGGGGTGGCAATGACCACGGCCTGAACGTTCGTGTCGGCCAGAAGTTCCTCAGCAGTGGCGTAGCCCTTGGCGGTGGGAGCGGCGTCGGCGGCGCGCTTCAGGGTCGACTTGTAATGGTCGCAAATGGCCACCACGGGCGCGTTGGGCAGCTTGCCGAGGTGCGTGATGATTTCGCGCCCTTGCGGTCCCAGACCGATGACACCGAATTTCACAGGCGGGCCCACCGGCTTCTCCTTGTAGCCCGGGTCGGCCTTCGGCGGCGGCAGTGTCTTGTCGCCGGCGGCCTTATTGGCCTCTTCGGCGGTGATGGGTACGGCTCCCATCAGTGTCAGCATGCTGGCCATCGAAGCCCCCTTGAAGAAGGTGCGGCGGTTGAGATCCGTTCCGTGCGAGTCGTTCTGCATAGGAGAGTTGCGGGAACCTTAAAGGGAGCGCTCTGGGAAGCAAACGGTTCAGAGCTTCCGTAGATTTATTGTCTGATCGCAGGTTCATCCGGTTCGGAGCGAGCTTTCGCCCGTGGGCTTGGCTTGTTAGTCTGGAGGTGACGTGTCCGACAGCCTCTTTCAGCTCAAATCCGACTATGCTCCGGCCGGCGATCAACCGGCGGCGATCGCCAAGCTCGTCGCGGGGTTGCAGCGAGGAGAGCCGCATCAAGTGCTGCTTGGGGTGACCGGGTCGGGCAAGACCTTCACCATGGCCAATGTGGTGGCCCAGTTGGGAAGGCCAACCTTGGTCTTGTCCCACAATAAGACGCTGGCGGCCCAGCTCTACGCGGAGTTCAAGAGTTTCTTTCCCGACAACGCGGTCGAGTACTTCGTCAGCTATTTCGACTTCTACCAACCCGAGGCCTACATCCCGCGCACCGATACCTTCATCGAGAAGGACAGCAGCGTGAACGAGGAGATCGAACGCTTGCGGCTCTCCACCATGAACTCGCTGCTGTCGCGACGTGATGTCCTGGTGGTGGCTTCGGTTTCGTGCATTTACGGCATCGGCGACCGGCGCGACTACGAGAGCATGGTCATCCCGCTGCGCATCGGTCAGTCCCTCAGCCGGGAGCAACTGCTCGCGCGGTTGGTGGACCTCCAGTATTCGCGCAACGATTTCGACCTCACCCGGGGCAAGTTCCGCGTGCGCGGCGATGTGGTGGAACTGCACCCGGCCTACACGGAAGACGCCCTGCGCATCGAGTTCTTCGGCGAAGAATTGGAGCGGTTCACGCGCTTTGATCCGCTCACGGGCGACGCGCTGGAATCGATGGATGCCATCAACATCTTTCCGAGCAAGCAGTTCGCCACACCGCAGGAGAAGATCAACGCGGCCATTCTTTCCATCCGAGAAGAACTGGGTCTGCGCATCGCGGAGTTCGAGAAGGAGGGCAAGCTGCTCGAGGCCCAGCGCATCAAGATGCGGTGCGAGTTCGATTTGGAGCAGCTGCAGGAACTCGGGTTCTGCTCGGGTATCGAAAATTACTCCCGCCAAATCTCGGGTCGGCCCAAGGGTTCTCGCCCGGGTACGTTGATGGATTTCTTTCCAGACGATTTCATCCTCTTGATTGACGAATCCCACGCGACCTTGCCTCAGGTGGGCGGGATGCATGCCGGAGATTTTGCCCGCAAAACCGTTCTGGTGAACCATGGCTTCCGCTTGCCCAGTGCGCTGGACAATCGGCCTCTCAATTTCGAGGAGTTCCGATCCCTCATGGGGCAGGCGGTGCACATCAGCGCGACCCCAGGTCCGTTGGAAATGGGGTGGGCAGGGCCGACCAATGTGGCCGAGCAAATTGTCCGCCCGACCGGGTTGGTGGATCCCATGGTGGAGATCAAGCCCCTGAAGGGCCAAATCGACGACTTGCTGCACGAAGCACGGATGACCATTGAACGCGGCGAGCGGGTGCTGGTGACCACCCTGACCAAGCGGACGGCCGAGGAGTTGACCGATTACCTCCGCGATCTCGGAGTGAACGTGCGCTACTTGCACAGCGAGATCGACGCCATCGAGCGGGTCGAGATCTTGCGGGCGCTGCGCAAGGGAGAATGCGATGTACTGGTCGGCATCAACCTTTTGCGGGAAGGCTTGGATCTTCCGGAAGTCTCTCTGGTGGCCATCCTCGACGCCGACAAGGAGGGCTACTTGCGCAGCACCACCAGCTTGATCCAGACCGCTGGCCGTGCGGCCCGGCATCTCAATGGGCGCGTGATTCTCTACGCCGACAACCGCACCCAGAGCATCCAGAAGTTCCTGGCGGTGGCCGATTACCGCCGGCAGAAGCAGATGGCGCACAACAAGGCCCACAACATCACGCCGCGCAGTGTGAAGCGCAGCATCGAGGAGGGACTCAGCTGCACGGGGGCGGGACGCAGTGCGGCCGCGGCCATCCTCAACGACAGCGTCGAACACATCGACCTGACGGCGACCATCCGCGAGTTGGAAGGAGAGATGATCGAGGCCTCCAACAATTTGGAGTTCGAAAAGGCAGCCCTCTTGCGGGATCAGATCCGCGAACTGAGGAGCCGCCTGAGCGGCTCGGAGACCAAGAGCCCCGGGGCAGGGGATCGAGCTCGATCCGACGATGCCAAAGCCCGCCGTAAGGGGCGCGGACGCTCTCGTTGAACCAAGCGCCCGCGCGGACCGCTGAAACGGTTCAGTTCTTGGCCAGAGCCATTTGGGTCAGTCGACGGGCGATGAACTCGCGGACCTTGGGAATCTTGCACTCCTGGAGCAGTTGGGTGGCCCGGTCGGCGTCGGTGGAGACGGGGCCCTCGGTGGCATACCAATAGAGCAGGGGCAGGTTGAAGTCGCTCGAGTCCTCGCCGTGGCGGAGCAGTGCCTTAAGGATGTCCCACCGTTGTGCCACCGGCACCCGCTGGGCGGCGCTGGCCACGGCACGGCGGACGACCGGGGAGGGGTCTTCGGACGCCAAGGCGACCAGAGCCTCGACGGAGTTGCCGGCCAACTGCTCGAAGGTCGGCTCGCTGAAAAGCATGCCGGAGTGTTCGAAGAAGGTTTGCACGGTCCAGGCACGGATCTGGGGGTCCGGATCGCGGATCCAGCGGGCGGCGTCTTCAGGGAGGATGCGCCCGGTCAGGTGCAACGCCCAAAGCGCCCGGAGGCGGGATGAGGCATCGCCTGATCCGTCCACCGCATCGTGCAGCGCCTCCAGTGCGGGAATCTTCTCGGCCGCCTTGCGGGTGCGCGCATAGTCGCGGATGCCGGCCGGGATTTCGTCCACCGATTCCTGGGTGCCGGCGGCAGCCACCCGCTCCTGCAGCACGCGGCGCGCGTGGCGGCTGAGCCATTCGTTCTTTGATCCTACCAGTGAGACCAACTGGGCCGGGGTCAACGTGGTCAGATTGGTGCGAACCACCGGTTGGTTCTGGTAGACGACCTTGTAGATGCGGCCGCTGGAATGGTCATGGCCGTCGTCCCGTCCGTGATGGCACTGGTTGGCGTCGTACCAATCGATCACAAAAACGCTGCCGTCCGGGTCGAGTCGTTGGTTGAGCGTCTGCGACCATCGGTCGTTGAAGTTCAGGAGGTCTTGGCCGTGCTTGCCCACATAGCCGGAGCCACGGGCCACGGGCAGGTCGACGTTCATGCGCTGGCCATGGATGTTTCCGATGATCAGGTTATTGCGATACGAGGCCGGCCAGCTCGTGCCCAAGTAGCACAGCATGCCTGCGTGGGCATGGCCTCCACCCATGGCGTCGCTGCGCCCATTGGCCGCGTGAGGCCCGGCCGCACCGGCCCAATGCACATGGTCGGCATGAGTACCGATGTCTTCGTAGACGTAGGGAAAGATCGACTTGCGGCTCCGGGGGTCCCGGTGTTTGGCATTCCGCTGCGTTTCGTCGCGGTTGTAGGTGTAGTGCTCGCCGCCCTGCCGGAGGACCCGAGCTCCCTGGATCATGTGGAAGAGGTGCGGAATGACGCACATTTCCGACCAGAGGTTGCCGTGCTCGTCGAAGTCGATGCCCCAAGGATTGCTGCCGCCCTCGGTGAAAATCTCGAATCGGTGGGTCACCGGGTGGTAACGCCAAACACCCGCATCGACCCATTGACGATCGTTTTCAATCGCCCCCGGTTTGCCGACATGGGACGGGCAGAACACCCCGTGGCATCCATAGAGCCAACCATCCGGACCCCAGTTGAAGGTGTTGAGTGTCTCGTGGGTATCGGCGGTGTAGTTCCAACCATCGAGCAGGATCTGCGGATCACCGGCCGGCTTGGGCGCATCACCGTCGGCGATGGGGACGAACATCAGGTACGGAGCCGCACCGACCCAAAGACCGCCGAAGCCGAACTCCATGCCGGAGATCAGGTTTACGTTCTCCAGGAATACTGTGCGTTTGTCGGCCTTGTGGTCGCCGTCGGTGTCCTCAAACACGAGGATGCGATCTTTGCCCGAAAAGATGTCTTTGCGGAGCTGCTCCGGCGTTCCCTGAGCAGGAGGGTGTCCGACGCGCTTGGGATAGCTCAGGCCCTCGGCCACCCAGAGGCGGCCGCGATGATCTTCGCAGAAGGCGATGGGGTTGCGTATGTCGGGCTCGGAAGCGAAGACATGCATCGCGAAGCCGGAGGGTAGGGTGGCCTTGGCTGCAGCATCGGCTGCCGAGAGCCCCGCGAAGAGCACCTGATCGGCGGGCGGAGGGGTGTTCTTGGCGGGGTCCTTCAGAGTCAACTCGTTGGGCAGCACCGGGCGTTCCGTGTGGAAGCGGAAATTGTCGAAATTGAGGTGCCCCCAGTGGCCGGAGCGGTCGTCCACCAAGCGGACGAGGATTTGCTTGCCCATCAGTCCCTTCAGCTCCACCACCACGGGGCGGAGGGTCTCATTCTCGTAGCCGGAGATCTTGAAGAAGGTCTGGCCTGTCGCCGAATCCACCAGTTCCACCCGGGTCTCGGGCCACGGACCACCGGCGACCAGGAAGCTGGCCCATGGGTGAGTCACCTTGAAGGGGACCGAGGTGAGCGTTCCCTTGGGGTCGTCGCCCACACGCTCAAAACCACCAATCCAAAAGTCTCCCTCGTGATTGGACTTCATGTCCCCACGTCGCTGGGCGACGACATCGCCGCGGATCGGCAACTGGTCGAAGGCCTTGCCGGTAGCTTGCCAGTCGCGTAAGTCGCCGGCTTCGAATCCCAGATTCAGAGGCCGCCCGTCGGCAGCCTGGGGAATCACCGCATCGGCGAAGGCTGATGGCAGCGCTTGTGCCGAGAAAACGGCAGCCAAAAGGGCCGCGCGGAGAAGCTTCATAGGCCGAGTTTGGGAGGAGCTTACTACAAGGCCAGCCCAATTGCTCGATGCGTGCAAATTACACCCGATCACTGCCGTCGAGCCTCGTGTCGGGTATAGGTGCCTCTGGAGTTGCAGGCTCCACGGCGGGGCAGGGAAGTGACCCCTCTGCCCGCAGAGTTTCGCGGGTCCAAAGATTGAAGGTCTCCGAAGCCGACGGGCTGGGGAGTCTCAGAGCCTGTCTGAAAATGGGGAGGGGTTCTGTTTGGGAGAGAAGGGCTCGATTGGCAAGGCGCGAGGAGGGAGCAGACCCGCAGCGGTCTGTAACCGACAAGCAACGCCGCCAGCGGGCCCTTCCCTCCCAAACCCTTCGGGCGGCGGGTCTTTCCGGCTTGGACTGCGTTGGTTCGGGCGGAACAGACCGCAGGAGGTCTGCCCCGCCGCTCACCGCCTTGCCCAACCCAGAATTCCCCAGCCGCAGAACCCCTCCCCATTTTCAGAC
>CAMCYJ010000014.1 GCA_945883815.1 Akkermansia muciniphila
TGCCACCCGCGCTGCCCACCTTGGTGGTGCCGTGGAACAACTGCACGTGCAGCCACTCATTGAAGGTGACCGGCTCGTCGGACTTCTTTTCCTCCACGGTCAAGCCGAGGTTCGACGCGATGGAGCGCACGTTGATGTTGTTGATGTCCTTCGGGCCGGTGCCGCTGGCGCTGAGGTAACCCTTGAGAATGGCGCGGGTCACGGGGTCGGTCGCCGGGAGGTCCTGGGCCTTGCCGCCGAAGGTGACATACAAACGGTCCACACCCGGAGGGGCCAGCTGGCTGAGGAGGCTGCCCAGCTTCTCGCCCAACGCCACATAGGGTTGGACTTGTTCAAAGGCCTTGGCATCGACCCCGGGCAGGTTGACCGCATTGCGGACCTCGCCGGTGAGCAGGAACGCGCTGATGATCTCGGCGACTTCCAGGCCGCACTTTTCTTGGGCTTCTTCGGTGCTGGCTCCCAAATGCGGGGTGAGGACGACGTTGGGGAGCGTCCGGAGCTTGTGGTCGGAAGCGAGCGGTTCGGAGCCGAAGACATCCAGAGCGGCCCCGGCCACTTTCCCAGATTCGAGTCCCGCAATCAGGTCCGGTTCGTTGACGATCTCGCCACGGGCACAGTTCACGATCCGCACGCCGGGCTTCATCTTGGCGATGGATTCCGAGTTGATCATGCCCCGCGTGTCGGGCGTCACCGGCATGTGGACAGTGATGAAATCGGAAGAGCGGTAAATGGCATCGGTGTCGGCGACGAGTTCGACTCCCAACTGGCGAGCACGGGCTTCGGTGAGGAAGGGGTCGTAAGCGATCACTCGCATTCCGAAGGCGAGCGCCCGTTTGGCCACCTCTGAACCAATGCGGCCCATACCCAGCACACCCAGAGTCTTGCCATGGATCTCCGTGCCCTGGAACGCTTTGCGGTCCCACTTGCCCGCGGCCATGGTGGCATGGGCAGCGGGGATCTTGCGGGCAAGCGCGCCCAGCATGAAGAAGGTCAATTCGGCCGTGGTGACCGTGTTGCCGGCCGGAGTGTTCATCACCACGACGCCCCGTTGGGTGGCGGTGGCGACATCGACGTTGTCCACGCCCACGCCCGCGCGCCCGACGACCTGGAGTTTCGGGGCCGCCTCCAGCACCGCCTTGGTGACCTTCGTCTCGGAGCGGACCACGATGGCCTCCACGTCGACCAGGAGGGGTAGCAATTCTGCCTCGGAGAGCCGCTTGGACAAGACGGTCACCTTGAATTCAGGGCGCGCTTGGAAATACGCGATGCCGCGCGGGGAGATGGGGTCGCAAACGAGAACGTGCATAAAGCGCTGTGACGGTATGAACCGGGCCGGCGGAGGTCAACGCACCGTTGGGTGTCCTCTTGAATGCATTTGGGTGAAATCGGAGGCATAGAACGGGCTGGCTCTTGCTCCGGAGGGGGCGCTGGCGTCCAATCGTTCGCATGGCATCGATCTCCCGGCGGCAGTTTGGTGCGGCTCTGGCCGCGGTTGGCGGTCATTGGGCCGTGCCCATCATTGGCGCGTTGCCGGCCGTGCGGGTGGGGGGACGCCCGCTCGTGACTCATGGAGTGGCCAGTGGCGATGTGGAGGCCTCATCGGCCGTTGTCTGGAGCCGTTGCGATCAGGCGGCCCGTATGGTGGTGGAATGGTCGGAGGACGAATTGTTCCGCACCCGGCAACATCGAGTAGGTCCGGTTGTCGGGCTGGACTCTGATCACACAGCCAAACTCCTTCTGCGAGATCTCCCGCCGGGCCGGCGGATTTTTTACCGCGTCTGCTTCGAGGATCGGCAGGGCGTCAGCGGTGACTGGGAGGTCGGTTCTCTGGTGACGGCCAGCACAAACTCCGGCAAATCCGGCGACTCGGCCGTTCATTTTGTCTGGTCCGGGGACACTTGCGGCCAGGGCTATGGCATCGATGAGAGTCGCGGTGGCATGCGCACCTATCAGTCCATGATGGCCCAGGATCCCCAGTTCTTCGTCCACAGCGGGGACACCATTTATGCGGACAATCCCTTGGTGCCGGAACTACGGTTGCCCGATGGCAGTGTTTGGAAAAACCGGGTGACCGAAGAGAAGTCCAAGGTGGCCGAGACCTTGGGTGAGTTTCGCGGGAACTACCGCTACAACCTGCTGGATTCCCACGTGCGACGCTTCAATGCCCGCGTCCCCATGTTCGCTCAGTGGGATGATCATGAGGTGCTGAACAATTGGTATCCGGGTGAGGTTTTACCGGTTTCGGCGGGGTATCGGGTTCGGGACGTCAACCTTCTGGCGGCGCGGTCCCGGCAGGCCTTTTTCGAGTACATGCCGATCCGCAACCATCCGCAGCGGCAGATTTATCGGCGCATCCGTCGGGGGCCGCAGTGTGAATTGTTCTTTCTGGATCTCCGCTCCCATCGCGGCCCCAACGGGCCCAACCGGCAGCCGGTTTCCGGGCCCGACACCGATTATTTGGGTCGATCCCAACTGGCGTGGCTCAAAGAGGCGCTCGCGGCCAGCACAGCGACGTGGAAGTTTGTTTGTTCGGACATGCCCCTGGGCTTGATGGTGCGCGATGGTGCCGACGCCTTCGAAAACGGGGCCAATGGCGACGGGATTCCGCTGGGTCGTGAATTGGAGATCGCGTCGCTGCTGCGGCATTTGCGGGATCATCGAGTCCGCAATGTGGTCTGGTTGACGGCTGATGTGCATTACTGCGCCTCGCATTTCTACGACCCCGCGCAGGCCCAGTTTTCCGAGTTCGATGGTTTTTGGGAGTTTGTGAGCGGCCCGCTCCATGCGGGAACCTTCGGGCCGGGAACTCTCGACAACACGTTCGGACCGCAAGTTCGGTTTTCATCGCGCCAACCCGGACAAGCCATTTCAGGGCCCTGGAGCACCGAGCAATTCTTCGGGTCGGTTCGTATTGCCCCAGTGACCCAGGTGGCAACGGTGACCCATTTGAATCGAGACGGGCAACGCGTGTGGAGCATCGATCTGGAGCCGACCCGCTCATGAGCGATCCTTGCGAAGCGCTGCATCCAGGGCTGCCCGAGCCTTCGATGGATCGTTCGCGAGTTCTCGTGGAGCGGATCCGGGCCGTCCTTGAAGCTGCGGGTGGAGCCGTGTCGTTGGCCCGCTACATGGAAATGGCTCTCTATGAGCCCGGTCTCGGGTACTACGAGCGCACGCCTCGGATCGTGGGTCGCGGCGGGGATTTCGCGACCAGTGTCTCGGTGGGATCCCTCTTTGGCGAATTGATGGCCTACTGGATCGAGCACGAGATCAGCGCATCAGAAGGACTGTCCGACGGGCCTCTGGAGATTGTTGAGGCTGGGGCTCACGATGGCCAGTGGGCCGAAGATATCCTGGAAGCCTTGATGCGTGGAGCCGGCAGGGGCTGTGATCGCTTGAGTTATCGGATCGTCGAGCCGAGTGCCACACGTCAGGCTTGGCAGCGCGAACGGTTGGCCCGTTTCGGCGACCGCGTGGCCTGGAGCGAGGCGATGCCGGACCGTGTGCGCGGGGTGATTCTCTCCAACGAACTCCTCGATGCCTTCCCCGTGGAACGCTGGCGCTGGAGCGCTGCCCAGCGGCGATGGGTGGAGCAGGGTGTGTGCTGGAAAGACGGCCGGTTCGACTGGATTGCGCTGCCCACGTCTGCGCCGGCGGAGTGGAACTTGCCGGACGAATTGGAGTCGGTTCTGCCCGAGGGGTTTGTCCGTGAGCGGAGCCCGGCTGCGGTGGCCTGGTGGGCAAGGGCCGCAGCAGCCCTGCAAGATGGATGCCTTATCACCTTCGATTACGGGTTGGAGGCGGAGGAGTTTCTGACCCCCGGACGATCGGCGGGAACGCTGCGGGCTTACCACCGGCACCGGGTCTCCGACGACCTCCTCTCGTCTCCGGGCGAGGTGGACTTGACGGCTCATGTCGATTTCAGCGCCGTTGCTGAGGCCGCTCGGCAAGAAGGGTTGACGCCCTGGTACCGGGAACGCCAATCACGGTTTCTCATGCGCATCCTCGAAGCGACCCAGCGGAGCCCGGGGGGCTTCCAGGACTGGAGCACTCCACGCGTTCGAGCCTTCCAAACCTTGACTCACCCCGAGCACTTTGGCCGCTCATTTCGGGTGTTGGCTCAGGGCAGGGGTGCTTCGCCGTGGAGTCGAGCCTGAACAAAATCGTTGCAGCCAAGGCTCATTTTTAATGGGGCCAGAATCTCGCGCATCCAACTTCCCGTTGCCCCGGAGGCAACCGTGCGCCAGTTTTGCCGCCGCGAGATGATGGACATGGCAGGCACAGTTCCCTGGCGACGGCCGGATCTCCGCCCGCTTGGGTGGGCGGCGGTGGTTGCGCTCGTCGTGCATCTCCTCGCCTTCTTGCTGTGGACAGGTGCCGCGCTGTGGGTTCGCAAGGCCCCCGAACAGGCCCCCGAATGGGTCAAGAATCTGGTCCAACCCACCGCACCAATGCCTTTGAAACCTGCGGATCCCGCACAGGATCCAGCTTGGCAGGAGGTGCCTCTGACCTTCATTGAAGTCGATCCGGCGTTGGCGGTGAAGGATCCGCCGAGGGACGCCAAGTTCTACTCGGCGGCCAATGCGGTGTCGGGTCAGCCCATTCCGTCGCAAAAAGCACTCAAGGATCCGGAAATCACGGGCACCCAGAAGACGATGCCCAAGACCTTCGACACGGCCAAACCGTCACCGACCCCGCCTCAGGCTCAGCCGAAGGAGGAAGAAGCCCCGGCCACTCCGGAGACGGCGGTCCGCCAAGAAAAGAAAGAATCCCAAAAGGCCCAGCCCTTGGGAGGAGTCCAGAAGCCGGGCGAAACCCAATTGGCCAAGGTGGAGCCCAGGGCCACGACCGAGCGACCTCAAGAAGAGCGCAAGCCCGTGGAAGCCCAGGAGTCTGGCGCCCCCAGACGCAAGCCCATCAAACGGTTGGCGCAGGCCATGGAGCAGAAGGGAATTATCCGTGGTGAAAAAATGCTGCAGGAGGGCGGATCCAGTCGGTTCAGTATCTCTCCGTCCTTCGACGTCAAAAGCACGCCTTTTGGCGAATACGACTTGCGGATGATCGCTGCCGTGCAGGAACGCTGGTGGGCTCTTTTGGACGAGCGGCATTACGCCCTGGAGCGAACCGGCAAGGTGGTGCTCAAATTCCGGTTGCACGGCGATGGGTCCATTTCCCAGATGACCACTGCTGAATCCACCGTCGGCGAGACGCTCAGCTTTACGTGCGAAGCGGCGGTCATGGGGGCATCGCCCTTCGGTCGTTGGCCCAGCGTGCTGAAAGCCCAGGCGCTGGATCCTCGCGAAATCACTTTCACCTTCCATTACTACTGACACCGGCCCTGCAGTCGGCTTGTCCATTTTCAAACACCTTAGAAACTCATGCGATCATTGTTGGATGGTGGCCCCTTTGTGTGGCTCTTGCTGGGTCTTTCCGTGACGGCCCTGACCGTCGTGCTGGAGCGTGCCTGGTCGTTGCGGCGAGACCGGATCCTCCCTCGTGCCCTGACGGATGCTTTGGCCGATGGCGATGTGGCCCGCCTTCGCGGAGCCTGCCAGGCTCAGCCTTCGCCCATGGCTCGACTCATTCTCTCGATCCTGGACCACTTGCCGTGGCCCAAATCCGAGAATGTGGCCGCCCTCGAAGTGCGTGCCCGGCAGGAGATCGCCGGTCTGGAGCGGGGCTTGGTCGTGCTCGAAATCATTGTCGGTATCGCGCCGCTCCTCGGGTTGGTCGGTACCATTTACGGCATCATTCCGCTGCTGGGAGACTTCGGTTCCAACCTGCAAGCCGACAACGCCTTCATCGCCAAGGGCATGTCGGTGGCCCTCTACAAGACCGTGCTCGGACTGCTGGTGGCCATGCCCACGTTGGCTGCATGGAGCCTCTTCAATAAGCGCGTCGAACTGCTGGGTCTCGAGTTGGAGAGTGTTTGCGATGCCTTGATGCGCCGGCATTACCTGCGAGAGCGTGGGTCCAATGGCGCTGGAGCGGTTCGTGGAGCGGACGGCGGCGTTGGGGCTGAAGGAGTGCGTTCATGAAGTTCCTGACCCGCCGTCGTAAAGCCGCTCCGGCCATCATCATCATTTCGCTGATCGATGTATTGGTGGTGCTGATGGTTTTCTTGATGGTGACCACGCGGTTCAAGAACACCCCCTCGGTGGCCCTGACCTTGCCGGAGACCCGTGAAGCGCCCAAGGCCGGTGCCAGTGCCGAAAAACCGCCCATGGTGGTGACCATAGCTGCGGCCGCTCCGCAATTCTATGTGGGCCCGCGTGCGGTCACTTCCGACAAATTGCTCAATGAATTGAAGGATGCCGTTGCGGCCGACCCCAAGGTCAAGGTGGTGCTCCGCGCCGACGAGAACGCCAACTGGGGCGACGTGGTCAAAGTCATGGACTTCGCCAAGCAGGCCAAGGTCCAAAACATCCGCGCCTTCACCCGCACGGCGGGAGGCAAATGAGGGGGGCAGCGGGAACGGTCCTGCGCTCGCAGGTAAGCTCGGGGAAGCAGGAGCTTTGGCGCTGCGCGCCGGGTGGTGGTAGATCGCTTCCAATGCTTGCTCCGGCCCGTTCCCGCTGCTGAGTGGGCGGGATTGGGATGGATCCTTCGCTAGCAGGGAAGCTCGGGGGAGGATGGGCTTTGGCGCTGACGCGCCGGGAGAGGGGTGATCGCTTCCAATGCTCGCTCCGGACCGTTCCCGCTGCTGAATGGGCGGCGGTGGGATGGGTCCTTCGATCGCAGGGAAGCTCGAGGGAGTTGAGAGGTTGGTGTGGGTGGAGGTCGATCTGGGCGTGGAATTGAAGGCGGTTCGAAGCTCGAATCTCCGCATGTGCCGTGCGGGAGCTTGAGTGTTGGTGGGTGTGCCTGCACCTAAGATGGGTGCCACCGTGCTGTTGGGATGCTTGAGCCGTAGGTTCGAGCGGGCTAACTTTGGCTCGTGAGCATTGAGTCCACCGCAACGGTGACAGATCGTCGAAACATCTCCCCTGAGGTGGTGGAGATGGCCCGGCGTGCCGTGAGGGATTTCCGCAGTTGCTTCTGGTGGTGGAACCCGGAGTTCGTTCCTCAGACCGAAGCGGATGTGCGGGAAATCGTGCTGAATCTCCGCAAGGGCGACCACAAAGCATGGCAGCGGGCCCAGGAACTCAATGCATGCCTTTAACCGTTCTCCAGAAGCAGGTTCTACGGATCTTGGCTGCCAATCGGAGCGAGGAGAGTCACTTTGCAGGCGGTCTGGTCCTGAATGCAGGAGAAGATTCTCCGCGTTACAGCCACGACTTCGACATCTTCCACGAAGCGGAAGCCGAGGTGGCGCGCGCCAGCGATCTCGATGTCCACTCCTTGCAGTCGGCCGGCTACGAAGTTCATCAGACCGGGGGCGACTGGAAGAACCCGGCCAGTTTTCGCAAAGCGAAGCTGATTCACGCGGAGGAGCAGCTCGAGATCGACTGGGCGGCGGATTGCGCCTTCCGATTCTTTCCCATCGAGCCTGATCCTGTGTTGGGCTGGCGGCTGCATCTCTTTGACATGGCGACGAACAAGGCGCTGGCGCTTGCCGCCCGGTCCGTCACGCGTGACTACGTGGATATTGTTGAACTCGACCGTACTTATCCCTTGGAGGCAATCGTCTGGGCCGCATGCGGCAAGGATCAGGGGTTCAGCCCGATGCTGCTGTTGGAGATGATGCGCCGCTTTGCTCGAATCAACCCACGCCAACTTGAGACCATTCAGGCCCGCCAACTCGATCCCGTTGCACTGAAAAGGGACTGGATCATGATGTCGGAACGGGCAGATGCGGAGATCACCCGAGTCGCCGACACATTGCCGGAAATTCCCTTGGGGGTCGCGTTCGTGGATGGCAAGGGATCGCCGGGTTGGATTGGGAGGGACTCCACATTGCAGATCCATCGTCCGACCGTCCGGGGGTGCTGGCCGCTGGTCATTCCCGGGCCCGCGGAGGGCTGAAATCGTTTCCTTCCGGTATCAAACTCGACCGGATTGGCGAAGCGGGCATCGACAAGATGCAAGGTTTTGGCGCGGTGCATCCCGATCACGGATGGGTTTTCTCGGGTACGGAGTAGGAGGCTATGGGGTCAGATCCGTCCATTTGACATTTCGAGGCAGGATTACTTCTACCTGCTCTGCAGATTGCTCGAGGAATACGATCGGGCGCACGTCCGTTGGCCCAAGGCGGGGGTGCAGGCGCGACTGCGTCATCTGCTGGACGAATCCGGGATGTCGGCCGCCGAATTTTCCCGACTTCTGGGGGGGAGCCGAAACCTCGGGGCCATGATTCTCCGCGGCGACCGAAACCTGACCGTAGCCCACATCCGCAAGCTATCAGCCCATTTCCGTGTCAGCACGGAACTGCTCATTTGAGGGGGGCAATGGGGTCAGATTCTCAGTGCGGACCTCGACTGTCATCGGGGCCAAACAGCACCGCGTTGCGGACAATTTCCGCAATCCGGCCAAGACTGGCTCCTGGGGCCAGGGTGACGTTCATTGCAACCGCTCCACTCATGCAGAATGCGACCAACAAGGAAATCAGCCAGCCGGATGGGCGGTTCAAGGTCTGCTGCCCCGATGGCGATGTCACCGTCGCTGACAAAAGGGTAGATCGCTTCCAATGCTTGCTCCGGCCTGTTCCCGCTGCTGAGTAGGCGGGTGTGGGGCAGCGGGAACGGTCCTGTGCTCGCAGGGAAGCTTGGGGGAGGAGGAGCTTTGGCGCTGTGCGCCGGGAGTGGGATGATCGCTTCCAATGCTTGCTCCGGCCCGTTCCCGCTGCTGAGTGGGCGGGTGTGGGGCAGCGGGAACGATCCTGCGCTCGCATGGAAGCTTGGGGGAGGAGGAGCTTTAGCGCTGACGCGCCGGGTGGTGGTAGATCGCTTCCAATGCTTGCTCCGGCCCGTTCCCGCTGCTGAGTGGTTGGAGTGGGGCAGCGGTGATGTGATGGCTTGGGATTTTTTCTGCGATTACGGGTAGGGCTTGATCGAAACATTATTTTTCAGCCAAGGTTCATACCAGAGTTGCTCAATCGCATGAGGCACGCCGCGCAACCTGAGTCGTCGGAAATCGAGGGTGAAGCCCCGGTCGACCTGTCCGGGGCGGATGGCATTCAGGTGGCATCAGTGGCGCAGTCATTTGGTGAAACCTGCTGGGCCAACGTGTTGGAAGCCGCCTTCGGAAAGGGCCCTGACGCCGTCGACGCCTGGGGCCGCTTCGCCCAGCAGTACTGGAAACCCCTCTACGTTTTCTGTCGGTTCAAGGGCGATTCGCCTCAATTGGCCGAGGACCATGTTCAAGGCTTGTTCGAGGGGTTACTGGCACGCAACGAACTGGCGGTCTTGGATCCCTCGCGTGGCCGACTGAGGTCTTGGTTGATGGCCGCGATGGAACAGCACCGCACCCGAGTGTGGCGCAAGGCCAGCGCCCAGAAGCGCAACCCGGTCAATGGGTTTGACCCCCGCGAGGTCTCCGAGATCGAGGGAGTCTTGGAAGTCACCACGGACGGGCGACCCGACCAGGAGTATCAGAAGCAATGGGCCTTGGAGGTCCTTGAGCGCTCTCGGGATGCCCTGTGCCAGCGGTACCGCCAGCGCGGTCAGGAGGCGCGATTCGACCTGTTTTGGTCCCGTTTGCTTCCAGGGGCTACTTCCGACGACCACGCGTCATTGGCCAAAACCCTGGGCCTGACCCCCGGGGCCTTGGCCACCGCGCTCTGGCAGTTCCGGCAGGAGTACCACCGGACGCTCCGGCGGATCGTCCGCGAGACGCTCGGGCCGGACGATGACGTGGATGCCGAGGTCCGGGAACTCATTCGCGCCGTGGCATGAACCCGACGTGCCGGTCCTGTGGCGTAGCACTGGCGTCCACCGGCGACCAGCCCGGATGCCCGGCCTGCATGCTTCGCATGGGCCTGATGGGTCTGGCTGGACCGTCGGAGGCCCTCATCGGTGGTCCGCGGCCCGGGGAGCAGGTCGACGGTTGGTTGCTCGTGGAGGTGCTGCGGCGTGGCCCGGCTGCCACCGTGTTCCGCGCCGAAAGCCCTGTCGATGGTCGGCCGGTGGTGCTCAAGTTCCTCGCTTCGGGGCTCCTGCAAGACGAGGTGGCCTACCACCGGTTCGTACTCGAATCCAACCGCCGGCTCCACCATCGCCATGTCGTGCCGGTGCTGAGTTCGGGCCTCTACGGTGGGGTGCCGTATTTTGTAGTGCCTTTCTACCCCGGAGGCACCCTCTCCGATTGGATCCACCGCGCCTGGAAAGATCACCGAGACGCCGGAGGCAAGGCCGGGCGGGACCTCGACTTCCGGCAGATCGCCTGCTGGATGCGCGATGTCGCCTCGGCGGTCGGCCACCTGCACGAGCAGGGCGTCATCCACCGGGACCTCAAGCCCTCCAACATCCTCCTCGACGACGAGGGGTGCATCCGGGTGGGCGACTTTGGCATCAGCGTCGCCCCTGCTGCCAGCGGGGCCAGTCTCACCCCGACTGGCTTCGTGCTGGGCACGCCCGGCTTCATGTCCCCGGAATGGGTCGCAGGCAAGGACGCCGCCGGCAGTGTCCCGGCCGACATCTTCGGCATCGGGGCCATCCTGATGAACCTGCTGACCGGTGCGCCCCCATATTCCGGCAAGAACATCCTGGAGGCCCTTCGCGAGGCCGCCGAGTCGCCGATCCCGGCTCCGAGTTCCCGAAACCGTCGCATTCCGCGCGACCTCGACACCATCTGCCGGAAGTGCCTTTCCCGCGATCCTACCAACCGTTATCGCACGGCCGTGGAGGTTGCGGACGATTTGGGGCGATTCCTCTCGGGCGAAGCCCCCCTCGCGCCCGCGCCCAGCGCCTTGGGCCAGCTCGTCGACTGGGCCCGGCGGCACCGGTTCCTGGCCGGTGCATTTGGCACGGGTGCCGTGGCCTTGGGTGTGGTGGCGATTGTGAGCCTGGTGGCCCTCGAGCGGGTGTCCGAAGCCCGGGACGCCAGCCGCGAACTGGCCGAGGGTCGCCGCCGCCAGACCATGCGCCTTTGGGTCGAGCGCGGGGTCGATGCCATGGCCCGGCACCGCCTGGGTGAGTCGCTGGCTTGGCTCGGGGCGGCGCTCCGGTCCGAGACCGCTGCCGGAGCGCGCGGTGCCGAGGCCTCCGTCCATGCCGCGTCGTTCGAGATGGCTCGCGCGCAAATGCCGGAACCCTTGCAGGTGGTCGCTCTTCCGCCGGACATCGCCCAGCTCTGGAGCCCACCTGGGAGCGGCCGGATGGTGGCCCTCGGCGATGGCGGGTCCGTGACACACTGGAGTCTGTCCGACCGCGACCCGGCCGTGGTGACCGTCCCGGGCGATCAGGCCTTCCTCAGGTTTTTTCCGCAGGGCAAAGTGCTGATGGCGCATGGGCGGGGCATCTCCAATCGCAACTACCTGCACTGGATCGGTGCACCGCCGGAGGGCCGGACCACGTCGTTGACCTTATCGGCCCACCTTTCCGACGCGGCCTTGTCGCCGGATCGACGTTGGCTGGCCGTGGCCCTCGAAGCCACCCCGCCGGTCCTCGAGATCCTCGAAGTCAGCGAGGCAGCCGCCGTGTCACGTTTCCACCGGGTCGGCAACCTGGCCGGCCACACCGATCGTATCCGGCGGGTGGCCTGGGTGGGCAACGACCGGTTGGTCTCGGCCTCCTGGGACGGATCAGTCAGGCTTTGGGACCGGTCTGGACGCCGCGAGATCGCATCGTGGCAGACCGGCGAGTACGTCCGCGATCTCGCCGTCGATCCCCGTGGTCGCTGGCTGGCTTTCGGAGGCGATGATCGCCGCCTGCACCTGGTGGACTTGCGCACGCTCGCTGAGACTCATCAGCAGGTGTATCCCTCCTGGGTGATGCGCCTTGCCCCGGCTCTCGACGGCAGCCTGGTGGCGGCCGGCGACCGGGGAGGCAACGTTTGCGCCTGGGATCCCATGAGTGGAGAGCAGCGCATGAAATGGACCCGGCTCTCCAACAGTGAGGTGCGACGGTTGCTGCTGAGCCCGGACCGCACCCGATTGGCCATTGGCGGCACCGATCAGACCCTGCGGGTGGTATCGGTATCCGAGGACGCCTCAGTGGTGGCCACCCTGCCTGTGGCTGATGAGCACGTGGGCTGCGCGTGGATCGCCGACGACATCTTGGCGACCGTTCCCTTTGTCGGCATCGGCATGGTGTGGCGGATCCCCGCGACGCATCGACTTCAGCCGTCGTGGACGATTCCCTCGGATTCGCTCGTCCGGGCGGTCGCCCCCGATGGTCGCCGCATCGCCGTCTCTTCCGGTCGTGACGCGGTGGTCTTCGATGCGGCCGATCCGGTCCGGCCTCCGGTCCAGCACCCGTTGCCCGGAGCCCTGGCCGGCTTGGACTTTTCCCCCGACTCCCGTCGCCTGCTGGTTGCGTCCAAAGAGGGTCTCCTTCAGGCCATCTACCTCAAGGGATCGAATTCCGGACCTGCGGCCTCGGCCGGTTCGGCTGCCTCCGCGATGTCCGCGATGTCCGCGATGTCGGCACCATCGCCGACGCTTGCCGCGGGCCTGCGGCTCGCCGAGGCCGCTCTCGAGCCGTCGGGGGAGCGGTGGCTGGCGGTGACCGAGGACGCCCGCCTGGTGAGCCTTCGGGTGCCTGGAACCTCTCCGGCTGTCGTGTCCGGCGACCGCGGGGCGGCCGGAGCGATTGATCAACCGGTGGTGCTGGGGGTGCCTGGGGCCCGCTTGCAGGCGCCCCCGATTGCTTCGCAGATCGTCAGCAGTCCCGATGGGCGTCGGTTCGCTGCCGTGGTGGCTCCGTCGCATCGCCTGAGCGCGGCGGCCGAACAGAAACCCTGCCTGTGGCTGGGACGCTTCCCGCATGAATCCACCTCGGAACAGGCGCTGGACATGCCCGGCATTTGTTCCAGCGCGGCCTTTTCGCCCGACTCGTCGCGCATCGCCGCCGGGACTTGGGACGGGCGATTCCGGGTGTTCCGTGCCGCCGATGGCGTCCCGATTGGAGCCCCGATCCAACAGGAGGGACCGGTGCACAGCCTGACCTTCGATGCCACCGGATCGATCGTCATCACCGGTTCCACCGATCGGCACATCCGATTTTGGGACGCTGCGACCGGTCGCCGGGTGGCGCCCGACATTGAATTGCAGGCCAGCGTCGCCCTGCTGCGGACCACCGGGTCCGGCGACCTGGTCGGCGTTGCCAGCGACGGATCGGTGTCTCTGTGGGCCGGTGGATCCTGGACTCCGATGTACTCGCGGGCCCCCATCGACGAGCCCTTCCGCCGCTTCGCCATGGCCCGCGACGCCAACCTGCTGGCTGTCTCAACCAAGGACCGGCAACTCACCGCGCTGCGGTTGGGCCGCAATACCGTCTCCCCGCCCGATGCCGCCCTCTGGGTGGACCTGCTGGCCCCCTACCGCCTCACCCCCGACGGCCAGCACCAACCCATCATCCCCGACCAGCGCCTCGCCGCCTGGCGTCGGTTGGCGCGATAATGGCGCCGTTGGACGATTCGCTGGGTTGGGGGTTGCCGGTCGCCTGCCCAATTCCCCCCATGAACCGGAATCTTCCGCGGGGGGGCGCCGTGCGATTCGCAGAATGACGGGGGAAGCTGGGATTCGTCAGTCCTCAGCCGCGCCCAGTTCTGATGATTGATCTACTTAAAAAACATGTGCCGCCATCGGATAAAGGTGCGCTGTCGGTCGCGTGTCCGTTTGCGGATTCGAGTGGATTCCTTGGTTTGCGAAAAACTTCCCCTGATCAAGGACCGGGGCCCACATATCTCTCAGTGGGCACAGGGTAAATCCGTCCCTTGATCGCTCCGCGTCAAAAACAAAGCACCATCATCAACCACCGTCGATGCCATCACCGACGCGCTCCTCTGATCCTTCGTTCCTCGATCATCCGGACTCCTGGGAACCGGCGGTGAATCAGTTTTGGAACCACTTGTTTTTCCTTCATTGGATCGAGCGGGCGGAACGACTCCGGGCAATCCTTCCTTCAGGATTGGAACTTGATGAACACGCGGGCAGGGCGTTCGTGGGCATCGTCGGATCTCTCGTGGACGCGGTCCGACCTGAGGGTCTTCCCGTCATGCCTTGGTTGTCGTATTTCTGCGAACTCAACGTTCGAATTTACGTCCGTGACCCTCGAGGCACCCCAGGAGTCTATTTTTTGTCTCTGGACTGCAACCGTGCTATCGCGGTGTGGATCGGACGATCGTTCTTCGGGCTCCCGTACCGGCATGCCTCGATGAACTTTGGGGCTACGACCGAAGAGTTCACTCTCCAATGCCGGCGATTGGGATGGAACCGCGATCGTGCTGATTACGCTTGGCAACCGGTTTCCCTCCCCAAGGTTTCGCCCCCAGGTACCTTGGAACATCATCTTTTCGAACGGTATCAGTACTTCACCCGTCACCGCGGTCGTTTGTACGAGGGAAGCGTATCGCATGCTCCGTGCGAAGTTTCACAGGCACTCTTCTCCAACTGGAGCGCTCTGCCCCTCGCTTGGAATGGATTGCCCATCCCCGATGGTCCTCCGGATTTCGCCCACTATTGCCGAGGGATTTCTGTCGCCGTCTATCCGATCCGACCCTTCGAAACATCAGTGTGAATCGGCGAGGTGGCAAATGGATGAATCCAACGAGAGGCGGCCACCGGCGAGGTGGTATGTTGTTGTCCGCGGGTCCAAGAAATCCACGCCTGTGGGTGGAATCTCCTGGGTCGGAACCCGGCGAATTGCGATTTGGCCGCGGCGGGCTTTCCGGGTAGGGTCTTGGGACGAACATGGAAAACGTCGTGATCATTGGGACTGGCTGCGCCGGTCTGACTGCTGCCATTTATACGGCTCGCGCCAATCTCAAGCCGCTGGTGCTCACCGGCACCATGCCGGGCGGACTCCTGACCACCACGAGCATCGTTGAAAATTTCCCGGGCTTTCCCGAGGGGGTTGATGGCTATGAGTTGATGACCCGTATGCAAACCCAGGCGGAGAAGTTTGGGGCGCAGGTGAAGTTTGCCACTGTGGATTCGGTGAAGTTTGGCGATGGTGTGACCGAACTCGTCGTCGATGGCGAGCCGGTCCAGACGCGCACGTTGATCATCGCCAGCGGTGCGGGTCACAAGCACCTCGACGTCCCAGGCGAAGATGAGCTGGAAAAGAAGGGCGTGACCTACTGCGCCACTTGCGACGGCGCGTTGCCCATGTTCCGCAACCAGCCGGTGGTGGTGGTCGGCGGCGGCGACTCGGCCTGTGAAGAGGCCACCTATCTGACGCGCTTTGCCTCTAAGGTGTATCTGATCCACCGCCGCGACACGCTGCGTGCTTCGCGGATCATGGCGGAGCGCACGTTGGCCAATCCCAAGATTGAAATGGTCTGGGACAGCGTGGTGACCGAGGTGACCGATGTGGCCGCCGATAAGGTCACGGGCGTGAAGCTCAAGAACCTCAAGACCGGTGCCGAATCACACCTGCCGTGCGCCGGGGTGTTCGTGGCCATCGGTCATGTGCCCAATACCGCGCTTTTCAAGGGCACTTTGGACCTCCACGAGAACGGCTATTTCAAGACCGATGGAACGGTGCGGACCAAGGTTCCCGGTGTGTTCGTGGCCGGTGATTGTGTGGATTCGGTGTACCGTCAGGCCATCACGGCCGCTGGGCTCGGTTGCTCTGCGGCAATTGAGGCCGAACGCCACCTGGCTGCGTTAAATAGCTGAGGTTGTAGGTTCCGAAACGCTTGGGACTCATCGCGGCTCCTTTGTTTCAACCATTCTGACCATTCCTTGGGTTTGCCGCCCGACTATGACCTCCATCACGCCGAAGGATTTGAAGGCCCAAATTGACGAGACCGGTCCCATCCGGTTGCTCGATGTGCGTGAGCCGGAAGAACACGCCCACTGTGCGCTGCCGGAATCGCGGCTGCTGCCGCTCTCGGAATTGGAGGCGCGGTGGCAGGAACTGGAAGAATGGTGTGCCGGCCATGGAGGCACTGTGGTGTATTGCCACCACGGGGTGCGCAGTGCCCATGCGATCGCGTTTTTGGAGGAGAAGGGATTTGCCGGTTTGGTGAACCTCACCGGTGGCATCGACCGCTGGAGCCGCGAAGCCGATCCCTCCGTGCCCCGTTATTGGTGATCAGCCCTGGGGATCGTTGTCCTCAGAGAAAGCCCACTGTAGGCTCAGGATTCCCGACCCGGCGTTCCGCAGGAAAGCTTGCACAAGCGGGCAATTCCCCCGCGCGAGCTTTTCACGCTCACCCTTCGAACAAATAACGCAGGTCGTCGAGCGTGAGCGCCTGGGCGAACTTGTCTTCTCCCAACACATCCTCGGCCAGTTGGCTTTTGGATCGCTGGAGTGAGCGAATCTTCTCCTCGACGCTGTCTTTGATGAGCAACCGGTAGGCGATGACCGTCTGCCGTTGACCGATGCGGTGTGCCCGATCGATGGCCTGGTTTTCCACGGCCGGATTCCACCAGGGGTCGAAGAGTACCACATAGCTGGCGGCCGTCAGGTTGAGTCCGAAGCCACCCGCCTTGAGTGAGATGAGGAAGACCGCTTCGCCCTGGTGCTCCTGAAATTGTTGAACGAGTTCGCCGCGGTTCTCGGTGTCTCCAGCCAAATAAAAAGTCGGCCAGTTCCGCAAGGCGATGGCTTTCTTCAGCAAGCCCAGCATTTCGACGAACTGGGAAAAGACGATGACCTTGCCGCCTTCTTCCATGATGGGATCGAGGGTCTCCAGTAGGGCTTCGACCTTGGTGCTCTCGGCCTTGGAGTCTTCCTTGACCAACTTCGGGTGGCAGCAAATTTGGCGCAACCGAAGCAGGGACGTGAGCAGGTTGAACCGGTTCTTGTTGAGCTGGGAGGCAGTGCTGATGCCCAGAAGCATTTGTTGAGCCCGCTTGAGCTCCGCCTTGTAGAGGGTCTTCTGTTCACCCTCGAGTTCGCAGAGCAGGTCTTCCTCGATGCGCTCGGGCAGGTCCTTGGCGACTTGCATCTTGGTCCGTCGTAGCAGGAACGGACGGACCCGTGCTGCGAGACGCCGCCGGCAGAGGGGGTCCTCCTTGGCGTCGAAGAGCTTCTGGAAATCGGCCCGGTTGCCGAGGATGCCGGGCATCGCGAAGGCCATGAGGCTCCACAAGTCCATCAGCTTGTTCTCGATGGGAGTTCCGCTCAGGAGCACCCGGTTCTTGGCTTCGATCCGGGTGGCGATCAGGGCGGTGACGGAACCCGGGTTCTTGATGTACTGTCCCTCGTCCAAGATCACGGCCAGAAATTTCGTATGGAGCTTTTCGCCGATGGAGCGCAGTTGGTTGTAGTTGATGATGTGCAAATCGGCCGAGCCGGTCTGGCTGGGCAGGGATTTCATGTCATCACTGCTCCAGACCCGCGGACGAATGCTCGGCAGGAACCGTGCGGTTTCGGAGCGCCAGTTGTCGGCGACCGACTTGGGGCACACCACCAGAATGGGCTCTGGCTTGGCGTACTGGCCTCGCAACCAGGCGATCCAGGTGAGGGTCTGGAGGGTTTTACCCAAGCCCATGTCGTCGGCGAGGATGCCGCCAAAGCGGTTGGTGCTCAGGTAGGCCAGGAAGTGGAAGCCCTCCTTCTGGTAAGGGCGCAGTTCAGCCTGGATCTCCACCGGTATTTCCGGTGTCACCCGGGCTTTCAGTTCTGCGGCGCGGCGTTCGACCTTTTCGTAGCTCGCCTCCGAGAGGAATTGGCGGGCGGCGGGGTCGGCCAATTGGAGCGCGTGCAGGCGCTGTTTCTCCGAGCTGAGTTCATGGGGGTTGAGTCCGAGACGGGCCAGTTGCTCGTCTTCTTCGGCCGACAGCTTGAACTCCAGTTTGCGCCAGCCCTTGTCGGAGAGGCGGACCCATTTGCCTCGGGCGTTGAGCAGAAGTTTGATCTCGTCTTGTGAGAGCGACGTGTCCGAAACATCCACGATGACCGAGAGGTCGAACCAGTCGATGCCGGATTCTTGAACCTCCAACTTCACAGTTCCCGCAATCTCGGAATGCAGGAACGAGGCCAGTTCACCGCGAAGGTCGATTTCGAGGGACAGCGGGAGTGACTTGAGCCACGGAACAAAGCGGTCCGGGAATTGTCGGGTGACCTTGGCGGACCAGCGCTGGCGGGCGAAGTCCCACTTAAAGCCCGAGGCGTCGAGCCGTCGGGCGGCTTCGGCGAGCGAAGAGCGGTCGAACATCCAGAGTGATTCGGGCGAATCCGCGGTTCGGGGAGCCCCCGCTTTCGGGATTCCCTGAGTCGAATCTTGGGCGTCGATGTCGGTCCAAGCGGTGCCAGTCCAACGCTCCACGGGTTGTCCATCGGGCCGGACGGCCAGAAGGTCCATGAAGCAGAACTCATTGTCGTAACCGACGATGGGCTGGACCAATTCGGCTTGGATGCGCGGTTGGAGCGGAATCACCGACACCTTCGAGGAGAGGCGCGGCGGAAGCGCCAATTGGAGGTGGGAGAGGAACCGGACACCGGCCTGGGTTTCGAGGGCTAGGGCCGGGATGCGTGTTTCTTGAGCGGGGTCCAGTGCGCGGTCTTCGGCAGGGGGGCCGGTGAAGAGCGTGTCCGGGGTCAGGTAAAGGGTCGGGCGGCCGTGGAGGGTGAGGAGGAAGGGCGGCACGGGCTGTCCCTCGGCAGTGAGCAGGCGCAGTGAATAGTCGGAATGGTCATCGGCCGCATCGCTGAGGGTCCAGCGCAGGGGCAGTTCCGGACGGTTCAAGGGTTCACCGGCCGCTCCAACGATGAAGGGATGCAAGGCGGGCAAGCGCAGAACCCGGTTGAGGAACAAGCGGGTGTTCTGGTCATGGTAGAAGAGTTCTATCGGATAGCCGTAACGGGCCCGTTGGGCCAACGGTTGCCAAAGCAGGGCCACCTCGGCCAAGAGCTCCGTCGCGTGCTTCTCGTCGAAGTCCTTGAATTTGCCGGGTTTGATCGCGGCCCAGGTGTCGGCCCCCGCCTTGCGCCATTCGACCAAAGCCTCCTTGGAGTCCAAGCGGAGGCGCAGTTCGATTTGGCCGCCGGGCCGTGCGTCTTCGGAGGGGCCCAATTGGAGGTTGGCCAAGAGGGTTTTCCAGCGGTTCACGTCACGCTCCCGTCGGTGGGTGCTCACGGCGATACGGGCCTCGTCGGGTTGAGTCACCGACTTCAGGAAGGCGGGGATGGCCAGATTTCGCTCCTCGGCGAAGACGGCGATAAACTGCCACAGTTCCCAAGAGGAACGCGGCGCGTTGCTCCACAAATCGGCTTTTTGCCAGGCGCTCTCGGTGATGAGGAAACCGAGTTCAGACAAGTGGCCAAGGGTCAACGCAGTGCCGCTCCGGATCCGGGCGAAAAGACTGTCGATGAGGCGGATGGTCTCAATTTCATTGGGCTTGAGAGCCCTCCCCAAGTTGCCGGCCACGAGGCTGGCCAATTCGCTGGCAGCGGTATCTGTGGGGGTCTCGACGGGGACGTCCGGGACTGCAGCAGGACTGAGACCCCGACCCGTACGCCCGGCTTTCCGGGGAGTCGGGGTCGGGGCGATGGCCAGCGTGTGAGCGGTGGGCTTGGCCTTGGGTTTCATACGGGCAACACGAGCGGATGGTGCATCGTGTGCTTCTGATCGCAAGGCTGGGTCCGTGTCTTGGGCCGAAGCTTTGGGCTGTTCGATCCCTCCGGGGCACGGAATTCTGTCCACGTAATGTTGTCTCGATGGTTTCGCCGAGTGGTTCGATGGCTGGTCGCCCTGATCCTGTTACCGATCAACCTGGGGGTGAGTAGTGCCGCCTGGGAAGTCGGTCGCGCTTCTGTTTCTGGCAGTCCGTTCTGGGTACCGCTCTTGGTGGGCCTGGGAATTTGGGTGGTGGCCTACTCCCAACTGCCGCGACCGATGTGGCTGTACGTTCTGGGCCATGAGCTGACCCACGCGCTCAGCGCCTGGATGTGTGGATCCCGGGTTCAATCCTTCAAGGTCAACAGCCGCGGTGGAGAAGTCCGGGTGACCAAGAGCAATGCGTTCATTGCACTCTCTCCCTACTTCTTGCCCATCTACTCGATCCTCTGGTCCCTGATCATGGCCGTGGTGCAATGGCGGTGGGGAATGGCATGGTGGGTCGTGCCGATATATCAGGCCGGTTTGGGTCTGACCTATGGCTTCCACGTCACCATGACAGCCGTGATCTTGCGCATCCGACAGCCGGACCTGGTGGGCGAAGGATTCCTTTTTTCGGGGTCGCTGATCTGGCTGGGCAATGCGTTGATACTGCTGATGGGCATGGCATGGCTGGCTGGGCGGCCAGGCGTGTGGACCGCGTTGCGAATGGCGGCTCGCCTCTCCGGTGAATTCTATTTGCAGGCATGGCGGTTGGCTCAACAGTGGAGCACCTGACTGACTGAGGCTCATTTGCGAGTTTGCGTTATAGGCCAAGCGCGGTCGGGTTCCTTTCGCTGTGTCATAAATGGCACTTGAATCTCAGCCCACGCAGGCGAGAAGCTTCGGATCCTAGGTACGCATGAATCTTGGCGATATTCTCACCACACGGCAGATCGTTCCTGACCTCGCGGCCAAAAACCGGTGGGAGGCCATCGATGAGTTGATCGGGTGCCTCGTCGCCGCTGGCAAGGTTCTGCCCGAACACCGGGAGGCCATCACCGCAGTTGTCAAAAAGCGCGAGACCTCCATGAGCACCGGAATTGGATTTGGTATCGGCATCCCACATGCCTCCACCGATTTGATTCCGGAAGTGATCGCCGCTTTCGGGCGTTCCCGCTCCGGTGTCAGCTTCGATTCGTTGGACAACCAACCGGTTCATTTGGTGACGTTGTTCCTGGTGCCGGCCGGGCAGTTCCAGCGCCACCTGCACACCTTGGCCGGAATCGCCAAAGTCCTCCGCCGCGATGACTTCCTGAAGTCCATCACCAACGCCCCGGATGCGGAGGCCATGATCAAGACGATCCGCGACTTCTCCGAAGGTCTGCGCTGACCTCCGTTGGGGTGTTTCCAACCGAGTCCGACACTTTCGTCTCATGTTCCATTCTGTCCTTGAATCCCGGCTCCGCGCCGCGGTTTCCGCCCTTGTTCCTGCCGCCGACCCGGCCACCATTCAGGTGAAGCCGGCCTCTGAAGCCCGGTTTGGTGATTTTCAGAGCAACTCCCTGATGCTGGTGGCGAAGGCCGCCCGCATGAACCCCCGCCAATTGGCCAGCGATGTTCTGGCGCGCCTCGACGTCTCCGATGTTTGTGAGCCCGTTGAAATTGCCGGACCGGGGTTCTTGAATTTCCGACTCACACGACAAGCCTTGGAGAAGTGGCTCAGTGACGCGGCCAGCGGGAAACCGGTGCTCATACCCAAGGCCGAGTCGCCGAGGACAGTGGTTCTGGATTTCTCCTCGCCGAATGTCGCCAAACCCATGCATGTCGGGCACATCCGATCCACGGGCATCGGGGAAGCGTTGCAGCGGATGTGGCGGCTGCTCGGACACCGAGTCATTAGTGACAATCACATTGGTGACTGGGGTACCCAGTTCGGCAAATTGCTGGTGGGCTGGAAGGAATTGCTCGATCGGCAGGCTCTGGAGCGCGATCCCATCGCCGAAATGGAGCGGCTGTACAAGACGGTCAACACCCAGTGCGACGCCGACCCGGCCCGCTTGGAAATGGCACGTCAGGAATTGGTGCGCCTGCAAGCCGGTGACCCCGAGAACTTGGCGATCTGGAAGGAGATGATCCGCCTCTCGCAAGTTCAGTTCGACACGCTCTACGGGCGGATGGGCACTCGGTTTGACCATACCCTGGGTGAGAGTTTTTATAACGCCGAATTGGGTCCCGTGGTGGAGGCGCTCCTGGCGGCGGGCATCGCGCGTTTGAGCGATGGAGCCGTTGCGGTGTTCAGCGATCGGACACTGTCGCCCAAGGAGGATCCGTTCTTGGTGAGCCGGGACGGGGAGTGGGTGGACGTGCCGGCACTCATCCGTAAGAGCGACGGCGGGTTCAACTACATGACCACCGATCTGGCCACGGTCGATTATCGCATCCGGACCTGGGCTCCCGATGAGATCCTCTACGTGGTGGATGACCGGCAATCGGGGCATTTTCGAGGGCTGTTCCATGTCTTCGCCCGGTGGCAACCCGAGGCCTACCGCAAGACGCAATTGCGGCACATCGGTTTCGGAAAAATCCTGGGCGAGGATGGAAAGCCCTTCAAAACCCGCTCCGGGGATACGGTCCGACTGGCTGACCTCCTCGATGAAGCCGAGGAGAGGGCTCTGCAAGTGGTCACTGAGAAGCGCCCCGACTTGGACCCTTCGGAGCGTCGAGAGATCGCCCGGATTGTCGGTCTCGGCGCCGTCAAGTGGCAGGACTTGTTGCCGAATCGCCAAAGCGATTACGTGTTTTCTTGGGACAAGATGCTGGCGCTGCAAGGCAACACCGCGCCCTACGTCCAGTATCAGTACACCCGGGCAGCGAAGGTGGTCCGCGACTCCGGTGCGCCGACAGCGGACCAGCCCATTGCTCTGACCGAGCCCGCGGAGATCGCGCTGGCCAAGCACCTCATGAACCTCGGTTTCACGCTGCAGGCGGCCGCCGAGGAATGTCGCCCGAACTACTTGTGCAACTACCTCCATGAGTTGGCGGGCCTCTACAGCAGTTTCTATGAGGCCTGTCCCGTGCTGAAGGCCGAAGAGCCGGCTCGCTCGACTCGGTTGGCCTTGTGCCGACTCAGCGCCCAAGTCTTGCGTTTGGGTCTGGAGACGCTGGGTATCGAGGTCACCGAGAAGATGTGAGGCGGGCGGATTGCCGAGCCAATTGTCGAGACGATTGCCGAGCCGATTGCCGAGCCCACTGCTGCGCCGGAGACCATCGGGGCGATCTGGCTTTTCAGCCCCGGGGATTGTTTCTCAAATGCTCGCGAATCTCCGTGAGGAATGCTTCGCCATAGTCCCGGAGTTTGCGTTCGCCGACGCCTGAGATGGTCAGGAACTCCTCATCGGTGGTGGGCAGTTCCCGAGCCATGAGGCGCAGCGAGTTGTCGCCGAACACGATGTAAGGCGGAACGCCCAGGCTGTCGGCCTGCGACTTGCGCAGGATGCGAAGTTTCTCGAAGAGCAACTCGTCGCAGTCGATGTCTCCGACCCGTTCGGCTTTGGGGCGGGATCGTTCCATCGGCTTGGTCAGGGTGATGCTGCGACGGTCCTTCAGGGCGGCCATGCCGTCCGGAGTCATCTCCAGGACGCTGAACTGCTCGGAGGTTTGCCGAAGGTATCCCAGACGCACCAACTCACGCCCGATGGAGGCCCATTCATTGCGGCTCAAATCCGCACCAATGCCATAGGTGCTGAGCTTGTCGTGCCCCCACTGGATCACCTTTTCGGACTCGCTGCCGGTGAGCACCGCGATGACATGATTGAACCCGGTGCCGAAGCCGCTCTTCTGGCGAATGCGGAAGACGCAGCTGAGAAACTTTTGGGCAGCCACCGTGCCGTCCCAGGTGGACCGGGGACTCAGGCAATTGTCGCAAGTACCGCAATTGGCCTGGGGATAGACCTCTCCGAAATAGCCGAGCAGTCCAGCCCTTCGGCACTCGGAACTGTCGGCGTAGTGGCTGATTTGCTGGAGCTGTTCGCGCGCGATGCGCTGTTCCTCCAAGTCGGTTTTCTCGGCGATGAAGGCCGTCTGCTTGGCGACATCCCCAGGGCTGTAGAGCAAGAGGCACTCACCGGGCAGCCCGTCCCGTCCGGCTCGGCCTGTTTCCTGGTAGTAGCCCTCGATGTTCTTCGGTAGATCGTGATGGATGACGAACCGGACATTGGGTTTGTTGATGCCCATGCCGAAGGCAACCGTCGCGCAGACGACCCGCACCTCATCCCTCAGGAACGCGTCTTGATTGGCGGAACGCTCCTTGCCGGACAACCCCGCATGGTAAGCTAGCGATTTGACGCCATCTTGGGCCAGTTTTGAGGCGACCGAATCGGCCGAAGCACGTGAGAAGCAGTAGACGATGCCGCTCTCTTTGGGGCGAGCCTTCACGAAGTCGAGAACCTGCCGGTAGGCCTGGGACTTCGGGATGACCCGGTAGGTCAGGTTCGGACGGTTGAAGCTGGCGACGTGGACCGACGGGTCCTTGAGGCGTAGCTGTCGGATGATGTCGTCCCGGACTCGCGTCGTGGCCGTGGCGGTCAGCGCCATGAAGGGCAGCTCGGTGAACTGCTCCCGCAGCAGGGATAGCTGCCGGTACTCGGGGCGGAAGTCATGACCCCATTCGCTGATGCAATGGGCCTCGTCCACCGCCACCTGTTGCACATTCCACTGACGCAGTGCGTCGAAGAGCGAGCCTTCGCCGATCATCAAACGCTCGGGAGACAGGTAGAGGAGCTTGAACTCCCCCTGATGCAGGCCGCGCCACCGTGCCTTGCGTTCCTTTTCGGATAGCGACGAATTGAGAAAAGTGGCGGCCACACCGTTGGCGCACAGTTGATCGACCTGATCCTTCATCAAGGCGATCAGCGGGGAGATCACGACCGTGAGACCGGGTCGAGCCAACGCTGGCAATTGAAAGCACAGTGACTTGCCGCCGCCGGTGGGGAGCAACGCGAAGACATCCCGACCTGCCAGAGCATCTCGGATGATTTCTTCTTGGTGAGGCCGAAATCCGGTGTATCCGAACACCTGCTTGAGCAGTGACAGGAGCTGAGGTTGACCGGTAGATCGGGACACGAGTCCGTGATGGTACGGGCAAGATGGCGGGGCGGCAATGCGCCTGAATTGTTGCGGTGCGTGCTTGTCACATCGGAGTATCGGGAAAGATCCCGGCTGGCGGCAGCATTGCCAGTTGCCCGACCAGCAAGGGATTTGGCATCTTTTGGCCTGCTGATATGTCCTACCAAAAGCGGATTTTCGGAACCGACGGTGTCCGGGGTCGTGCCAATGTCGAACCGGTGACGGCCGAGACGGCCCTGAAGTTGGGGCGGGCGGCGGCGCATGTGTTCAAGAACCGGAATGGCCAGGCCCGCAACCGGATGCGCCATCGCATCGTCATCGGCAAGGACACCCGCCTCTCGGGCTACATGCTCGAGAACGCCATCAGTTCCGGAGTGTTGTCGATGGGGGTCGACGTGATCTTCATCGGACCGCTTCCGACTCCGGGCGTGGCCTATGTGACGCGTTCGATGCGGGCCGACGCGGGCATCGTAATCACGGCCTCCCACAATCCTTACGAAGACAACGGCATCAAGTTCTTCGGGCCCGACGGTTACAAGCTCGACGACGTGACCGAGAACCAAATCGAAGAGCTGGTCTTCAGCGGGGCCATCGAGGCCTTCCGCCCGACGGCCAGCGAGATTGGCAAGGCCGTCCGCGTCGAGGACGCCATCGGTCGCTATGTCGAGCAGGCCAAGTCCTCGTTCCCCAAGACCCTGACCCTCGAGGGCATGCGCATCGTGGTCGATTGCGGTCATGGCGCCTCTTACAAGACCACGCCCATGGTGCTGCAAGAATTGGGCGCTGAGGTCATCGCCTTCGGAACCCAACCCAACGGCACCAACATCAACCGCGAGTGCGGCTCGATGTATCCGCAGACTCTGTGCGCCAAGGTGCGGGAATACCGGGCCGATCTGGGAATCGCCCATGACGGCGATGCCGATCGAGTGATTCTCTGTGACGAGGCCGGCAGCTTGGTCGATGGCGACGACATCATGGCCATCAGTGCCCTGCAAATGCTGGCCGAAGGGCGATTGGCCAATAACACCCTGGTGGCCACGGTGATGAGCAATGCGGGGTTGGATGTCGCGATCCGCGCTGCGGGTGGCGAGGTGGTCCGCACCGCGGTGGGCGACAAGAACGTCATCGATTGCATGCTGACCCACGGATACAACTTCGGCGGGGAGCAGAGCGGACATCTGATCTTCCGCGAGCACAGCACCACCGGGGACGGCCTGGTGGCGGCTCTCCAGATTCTCAGCGCCATGCGGACGCGCGGGGAGCCGCTTTCCAAGCTGGCACGCTGTTGGACGCGCTATCCCCAATTGGTGACCAATGTCCCGGTCCGGGTGAAGACGCCCTTTGAGGAGCTCGAAGAAATTCTGGATTTGGTCAAGCAGGCTGAGGCGGAGGTGCAACCCAAGGGCGGACGGGTTCTGCTGCGTTACTCGGGAACCGAACCCAAGGCCCGCCTGCTCATCGAAGGTCCGGATATGGATGTGATGGAACGCTGGACTTCGGCCATTTGCGGATCGATCCGCCGTCAGGTGGGGCAGGCCG
Organism: Akkermansia muciniphila; assembly: GCA_945883815.1. Classification (GTDB taxonomy): domain Bacteria; phylum Verrucomicrobiota; class Verrucomicrobiia; order Limisphaerales; family UBA9464; genus SXXZ01. The sequence continues at coordinate 26,257 of CAMCYJ010000014.1, forward strand.
GTTGAGTGAGGCTTGAGGGTGGCTGGACGGGGCGGACGGGGCGGACGGGGCGGAAAGGCTTGCGTCGTCCAGTGACTGTGCGCGCCATTGACGGCATGAACGCTTCTCCGGCGGTGTCCGAACAGCGCTTTGTCACGGCGGCCGAAAGCCGGACCGACCTGACGCCGTACACGCTGAACACGTGGCTTTCACGGCCCGACATCGTGCCGTGCGAGTCGCTGCTGTTGGTTCGGGCCACCCTCGACGCTGGGCGTTGCCATGGATTTCACCGGCATCCCACCCGCGAGGAAATCATCTACATCCTCTCGGGTCAGGCCGAGCAGTGGTGTGGTCGGGAGTACCGCATCTTGAAACCCGGCGAGATGGTGCTGATCCCCAAGAACGAAATCCATGGCACGTACAATCCGTTCCGCGAGCCGGTGATCTTCCTGGCCATGTTGTCGCCGGTGGAGGCCGAGGAACCCGGAACTGTCAACGAGTGGGACCACGAGCCTTGGGCCAGTCTCCGGCAAAGCATGGGTCTGCCCGAGTGCCGCTGAAGCCCGCCTGATCCTGCACGTTTTCCATGATCGAAATCCTGCCACCGGCGCTGCTGGCCTTGCTGCGGAACACTCCGGGGCTTGAGCGTTCCTACTTGGTGGGCGGGTGCGTGCGGGACTGGTTGCTGGGGGTTCCGGTCGCCGACTTCGACATCGAGGTGTACGGCCTCTCGTATCCAGAGTTGGCGGCCGTGTTGTCCCGACACGGCCGGGCCGATTCGGTGGGCAAGTCGTTTGGCGTGGTGAAGCTCACCCATTCGAGCGGAGCGGTCTGGGATTTCTCGGTGCCGCGGCGGGATTCGAAACGCGGGCCGGGACACAAGGGCTTCGACATTGAGTTCGACCCTGAACTGAGTCCGCTGGAGGCCTCCGCCCGTCGCGACTTCACCATCAACTCGATGCTCTGGGATCCCCGGAGCGGAGCGCTGATCGATCCCCATGGCGGGCGTTCCGATCTCGAGGCCCGCATCCTGAGGCACACGAGTCCAGCGTTTCCTGAAGACCCGTTGCGGGTGTTGCGCGGCATGCAGTTTGCCGGTCGCTTCCGGTTGGAGGCCGCTCCGGAGACGCTCGAGTTGTGCCGGTCCATTCGTTCGTGTTTCGCGGAACTGGCCGTCGAGCGGGTGCGCGAGGAGTGGCTCAAGTGGGCCACCCGGTCCGTGCAGCCGTCGCTGGGATTGTCCTTCTTGAAAGGCAGCGGATGGCTGGACCTCTTGCCCGAATTGGCCGCAATCGTCGGCGTGCCGCAGGATCCCGAATGGCATCCCGAGGGCGATGTCTGGGCGCACACGCTGCATGCGGTGGACGCCCTGGTGGACTCGCTGCAATGGCCCGCCATGGCGGCGGAAGAGCGGTGCGTGCTCATGATGTCGGTGATGCTCCATGATTTGGGTAAAGCCACGTGCACCCGCACGGAGTTCAAAGGCGGGCGGGATCGCATTGTCTCGCCGGGCCATGAGGCGGCCGGAGGCGATTTGGCGTCGGGTTTCCTGCGTCGGGTGGGATTCCAGGAGTCTTGGGTGGAACGGGTGGTGCCGTTGGTGGTCAACCACATGGTTCATTCCGAGGATCCGTCGGCCCGGATGGTGCGCCGATTGTCGGTGAGGCTCCGGCCCTCGACCATCGATGAACTTTGCGCCGTGATGACGGCCGACGCCTCGGGGCGTCCGCCTCGACCCCGGGGAGAGCCGGTTTCGGTCCAGAAACTCCGACAAGCCGCGGCGGCCCTTCAGCTCCAAGCTTCGGTTCCGGCAGCCTTGTTGCAGGGGCGGCACTTGTTGTCCCAGGGGTGGACCGCTGGCCCGCAGTTGGGAGCCCTCCTGAAGGAAGCCTATTCGGCGCAATTGGACGGTGAGTTCAGTGATCTCGATGGAGCCATGAAGTGGGTGTCGGAGCGGGCTTGGAATGGTGAATCTTCCGATTGAGAGCGCTGGTGCGGGTTCGGAGGACTGCCGTGGTAGAGATCAAGCCCAGAGCTTTTCCGTGAGAAGACGGTAGAGTTCTCGAGAATCCCCGAGATGGCTTTGAGAGTGGTTCGTCATCCAACTGTATCCAGAACCATACGCGGGACCATTGGCGACCACAGCGTCGGAGCGGCAGCTCTGCAACTGTGCCCGGGCGCGTTGCAGAACCTCGTCGCGGGTGCCATCGACCTCGTATTTCCAGCCCGTGATCCAGGCCTTGGGATAGAGGTCGCGCAATTGCGCCAGGATCTTCGGCGTGGGTCGGAGTTCGGCCAGCAACACGCCGTCGCGTGTGGAGTGCTTGCCGGAATGCACCGGAACGAGGCCGCCATCGGCCTCCCGCCGGAACACCGTGCCCACCTGGAAATCACCGACCGCTGCCGCATGGAAGATCGCCACAGGCTCCTGGGTGGCATGGGCTTGAAAGCGTTCCAAGAGGTCTCCGGCGGTGGCGAAGGCCTCGGTGGTGACCGCGTGGAGTGGCGGCGCGGCCGTGGCGGTCCGGCTGCGCAGCAGGAGGACGTCGTGCCCGGCGCACGCCAAGTGGTTGGCCAGGTCAGTCCCCAGGGTGCCGGTCGAGTGGTTGGTCAACCGACGCACCGAGTCCAGAGGTTCCACGGTCGGGCCCGCTGTCACGATGCAACGCATATCTAGCGATCATAGGCCACCAGCCGAGCCAAGGCGATCCCAGCGTCGGGACGATGCCCGAGTGGGGCCGCGTGCCGATTGTGGAGCGTTGCGCGCATCTAGTTGCGCTTGGTAGTTGCACCCGAGGCGCAGTTCGCAGATTAAACCCGTGAAGCCTTCGATTCAGTCCTTGCTGAGCAATAGGCATCCTGAAAAACAGTGGAAACCCTTATTCAAACCCATGAGCTGCAACCATGCATTCCATGCGGTTTAGGGGAGTCGATGCGTTGGAACAGGGGGCGTGCGTTGCTGAGTCGCGAGCTATGCATCGCCGGGGTTCAAAACAAGCGACGATTCTTGATGTTCCGTGCGACGTCGAGTGCTCCTCGCGGGCTCGACCTCAGCGATTTAGGTCGGTTTTTCCTGCATTTCCCCAACCTCTTTGAGTTGAACTGAATGGCCACACCTCCTGAAAAAACCAAGTCCCTGGAGTCCTGGATCTGGGATGCCGCCTGCTCCATCCGCGGCGCCAAGGACGCTCCGAAATACAAGGACTTCATCCTCCCGCTGATCTTCACCAAACGCCTCTGTGACGTGTTTGATGACGAGATCAACCGCATCTCCGAGGAAGTTGGTTCACGCAAGAAAGCCTTCCAGCTCGTGAAGGCAGACCACCAACTCGTCCGCTTCTATTTGCCGATCCTGCCGGAAGATCCCGAGCAGCCCGTCTGGTCGGTCATTCGCAAGCTCTCCGACAAGATCGGCGAAGGTGTCACCACCCAGATGCGGTCCATCGCCCGGGAAAACCCGCTGCTGCAGGGCATCATCGACCGCGTGGATTTCAACGCCACCACCCATGGCCAGCGTGATCTCGACGACGACCGTCTCTCCAACCTCATCGAGGCCATCAGCATCAAGCGCCTTGGGCTCGAAGACGTCGAGGCCGACATCATCGGCAAGAGCTACGAATACCTCATCCGCAAGTTCGCCGAGGGTGGAGGCCAGAGCGCCGGCGAGTTCTACACCCCGCCCGAGGTCGGCACCATCATGTCGCGCGTCCTCCAGCCCGAGCCCGGCATGGAGATCTACGACCCGACCTGCGGGTCTGGCGGCCTGCTGGTGAAATGCGAGATCGCCATGGAGCAAGCCCACAGCGAGGTGAAACCGGCTCCGCTCAAGCTGTACGGCCAGGAATACACCCCCGAGACCTGGGCCATGGCCAATATGAACATGATCATCCATGACATGGAGGGGCAGATCGAAATCGGGGACACCTTCAAGAACCCAAAGTTCCGCGACAAGCGGGGCAAGCTCCGCACCTTCGATCGCGTCATCGCCAATCCCATGTGGAACCAGGATTGGTTCACTGAGGCCGACTACGACGCCGACGAACTCGACCGCTTCCCCGCCGGTGCGGGTTTTCCTGGCAAATCGTCCGCTGACTGGGGCTGGACCCAGCACATCCTCGCCAGCCTGAATGAAAAAGGTCGCGCAGCGGTGGTCTGGGACACCGGCGCAGCCTCGCGTGGATCGGGCAATGCCGGCACCAACAAGGAAAGGACCGTCCGCCAGTGGTTCGTGGATCGCGACCTTGTGGAGAGCGTCCTCTACCTGCCGGAGAACCTCTTCTACAACACCACCGCTCCCGGCATCGTGCTGTTCCTGAACAAGGCCAAGGCGAAGGATCGCAAAGGAAAAGTCTTCCTCGTCAACGCCAGCCAAGTCTTCGAAAAGGGCGACCCCAAAAACTTCATCCCGGACGCCGGCATCGACCGGATCGCCGACACCCTCACTGGTTGGAAGGAAGAGGGGAAACTCAGCCGCATCGTCGATCACGCCGAGCTCAAGAAGAACGACTACAACATCTCCCCCAGTCGCTACATCCACACCAGCGACGCCCAAACCTACCGGCCCATCGCCGAGATCGCCGAGGAACTGAAGGTCATCGAAGCCGAGGCAGCGGAGACGGACAAGGCTCTCCAGCAAATCCTCAAACAACTCGGGATATGAGCGACCTTGTTCTCTACACTTCTAACGATGGTCGTACCCGGCTCGACCTTCGCATTGAGGGCCGTACCGTCTGGCTCACCCAGCTCGAAATCGCTGAACTATTCCAGACCACCAAGCAGAACGTCTCCCTACACGCCAAGAACATCTTTTCGGACGGGGAGTTGTCCCCCGAGGCAACTGTCAAGGAATCCTTGACAGTTCAATCCGAGGGGAAACGCGAGGTTCAGCGCACGATCCTGCTCTACAACCTCGACCTCATTCTGGCCATCGGCTACCGCGTTCGTTCCCCGCGTGGCGTCCAGTTCCGCCAGTGGGCCAGCTCCCACCTCAAGGAATACCTGGTCAAAGGCTTTGTCATGGACGACGAACGCCTCAAGAACCCCGGCGGCTGGGATTACTTTGATGAGCTTCTCGCCCGGATTCGCGAGATCCGGGCCTCCGAAAAACGCTTTTACCAGAAAGTCCGCGACCTCTTCGCCCTCAGTAGCGACTACGAGGCCCGGGAAAAGGAAACCCAGGTATTCTTCGCCGAGGTCCAGAACAAGTTGCTCTACGCCGCCACCCGCCAGACCGCCATCACCTACGCCAACGAAGCCGACCTCCTCAACGTCGCCCTCTTCGGCCAGACCGCCCGCGAATGGCGCGACGCCAATCCCGGCAAGGACGGCAACATGCGCGACGACGCCACGCTGGAACACCTTCTCGCCGTCGCGAACCTCGAGAACATGAACGCCGAGTTCATCCACATGACGCTGCCGCAAAGCGAACGCATCAAGCGGCTCAACGTGATTGCCATTCGCCAAATGCAGACGCTCACCGCGCGAACGGTGAAGCAGTTGGAAGGAGGAAAGGCATGAGCACGAAATCAAGCCGACCTACCCGCCATAGCCTTGGTGAAGACCGAGGCAGTGTCGGAGACGCGGGAGACGGACAAGGCGCTGAAGGAGATTCTGAAGAAACTGGGGGTATGAGCGTTTCAGTAAGCAACTGGCAAACGCAACCTCTCGGTGAGTTGGCAACAACTACGAGCGGTGGAACGCCCAGCCGGACACGTAAGGACTACTACGTCGGCTCCATTCCGTGGGTGAAGTCCGGCGAACTGAACGACGACTACATCTTCGATACCGAAGAGCACATCACCGAAGCTGGACTCAAGAACTCGTCCGCAAAGCTTTTTCCTTCGGGAACCGTGTTGATCGCCCTCTATGGCGCGACGGTGGGAAAGACATCGATTCTCCGCATCAATGCGTCAACTAACCAAGCTGTTTGCGGTATCACACCGGGACCTGAACTCGACGGCGAATATCTCCGTTATCATCTCATTTCGCTTCGGCGAGAACTGCTCAGCCACCGCTACGGGGGCGCGCAGCCAAACATCAGCCAACAAATCGTTCGGAATCAGAAGATCGCCTTCCCCCCACTCCCCGAGCAGAAGAAGATCGCACACATCCTTTCGACAGTGCAGCGGGCGATCGAAGCGCAGGAGCGAATCCTTCAGACCACCACCGAGCTGAAAAAGGCCCTCATGCACAAGCTCTTCACCGAAGGCCTCCGCCACGAACCCCAAAAACCAACCGAAATCGGCCCCATCCCCGAAAGCTGGGAGGTGGTGGAGTTGGGGGCGTTGGCCAAGGTCGGGAACGGCTCAACTCCAAAACGATCGAATGAAGCCTACTGGGAAGGTGGAACGATCCCGTGGCTCAACAGCACCAAGATTCACGACCGCTTCATCACCGAAGCACACCAGTTCGTCACGCCTCAAGCCGTCAAAGAATGCCACCTGCCGAAGGTCTCACCAAACAGCCTGCTCATCGCGATAACCGGGCAAGGAAAGACGCTCGGAAACTCGGCAATCACCCGGATTGAGACCTGCATCAACCAGCATCTCGCCTACGCGCAGTTTTATGTCGCCAAGGTTCTCCCCGATTTCGTGCTTTGGTTCATGCAGACTCGATACGACTACCTGCGATCCATTGCTCACGGTGGCGGAAGCACGAAGGGAGCACTGACATGCGGTTTCCTAAAAACCCTATCGATTCCAGTGCCTTCACGCGTTGAGCAAGGAGAAATCGTTACCACATTCCAGAGCCTTGAGGACAAGCAGGACTTTGCCCTTCGAAAGCAAGCAGCTCTACACGACCTCTTCCGCACCTTGCTTCACCACTTGATGACGGCACAGATTCGGACCCAACACTTTGAATAAAACTGACGTTCAATTATGAAAGCATTAATCATACACTTAAGTGATGTCCATATACGCGATGGAAACAATGAATGCATTCCAAAATTTGGCCACATCGGGACTGCTCTCCAGAACGAAGAGTTTGATCTTGATGCAATAGCTGTCGTTGTTTCAGGCGACATTGCATATTCTGGGAACATTTCAGAATACAAGATTGCAGATACTTGCTTAGCAAGCTTGGCGGAAGATCTACGGAGCAGATTGAAGACTCAACATCTTCGTTTCGTGTTCGTTCCAGGAAATCACGACTGCGACTTTTCTTCAAACGATACCGTGCGTGAAATGGTAATCGAAGGGGTTCGCAACGGCAAAGTTGCCGATGCGAAAATGATTAGTTGCTGCTGTGCCGTGCAATCGGAATTCAGGAACTTTATAGACGGATTTCCGTTAGGAAAACCGGACAGGGTTTACAGTGACCTTCACTGGGACTATCGGATAGCCCACGGCAACCACAGCATTCGCTTCCGTTGCTACAACACTGCATGGATGTCGGTTATTAAAGAAAAACAAGCAGGGCTGCACATGCCTCATGCCTTGTTTGAACACAGTTCAGAAAATGAACGAGACGATTATGTTTTAGCAGTCTTTCACCATCCTTACAATTGGATGCCGGCTGGCTCAGACCGTCGTTTTCGGACGTTGGTGGAGGGGTTTTCCGATATGATTATGACTGGTCATGAGCACGAACCTGATCATTATCAGAAGTATTCTTATACCGGTGAAGTAAATGATTATTTGGAGGGGGCGGTTTTTCAGGAACACGGAAGGGATGATCGCGCAGGATTTCATGCGGTATACGTTGACCTATCTAGTCAGAAACAACGTGTTCTAAGCTTTTGGTGGAAAAATGAACGTTTCATCCCGAGTCCGCACACTGAAAATTGGGTCGGATATAAACGCGGAAACAGAGGCGGTAAACGTGATTTCGACCTTTGTGATGGGTTCATAAAATGGTTGGACAACCCCGGTGCAAGTTACCAGCATCCCGCCAAACCAGATCTGACACTATCAGACATTTATGTTTTCCCAAATTTGAAGCCGTTTCAAATAAAAAATGAAAATGATTTTGTTTACAGTTCACTAATAGAAGGTCGCGACCTACTAAAAACTCTTGGTGGAAAACGGCGGGTAATACTCTTTGGACGCCAGCAAGCAGGAAAAACCACACTCGCCAAAGTCTTGTTCCGTGATTTCTACAACAAGAACCTGACACCTGTTCTATTAGATGGTGATGAGCTTTCCTCTGTGCATCTAAAGGTTGGACGCCTCGCAGGTCTGGTGGAAACGCAGTTTCAAAAACAATACAAAAACCCGTTTCTTCCCGAATTCCAGCAATTGGATAGGGATAAATGCGTTATAATTGTCGACGATTATGACCACAGTCGGTTGAACACAAAGGGTCGCCAGCGTTTGCTTGAGGTTATTTCCAACAGATATGACCGCGTTATTATTCTGGGCGATGATATACTACGAATGGAAGAGATCGCCTCTGGTAGTGAGGGTTGCGACGTTTTGGCCGATTTTGACCAATTTGAAATTGTCCAGTTTGGTCATCTTTTGCGGAGCAAGTTGATCGGTCAATGGTTCTCAATTGGAAGCGAGTATGAAGCAGATCAACAGGAAGTCGAAAGACGTATCCATCATACAGAGCGTTTGATAACAGGCCTACTTGGCAAGAATTACTTGCCGTCTTATCCTGTTTTCATTCTCAGCCTAATCCAGGCGCAGGAGGCCACGGCACGCTTGAACAGTCCTGCAGGCACCTATGGGAGTCTGTATGAAGTGCTGATCACCCAAGCCTTGGCTGTAAATTCTTTGGTGGGTAATCGCGATATGAGGCTGACTTATTTAAGTGAGTTGGCATTCTGGCTGCATTCTGAAAAGCGGCGCCGAATTTCTGATGACGAATGGGAGTATTTTCACCAACGGCATTGCCAAAAGTTTAGGATTCATCCGTCACGCGAGTCTATCAGAAAAGAGTTTATTGAGAGTGGTGTTGTGGACTTTAGAGATGAGAGTTTTGGATTCCGGCATCCCGCTTCATATTACTATTTTGTTGCCAGGTATCTGCGGGACAATCTATCGAAACCCAAGATCAAGATATTGGTCACAGGATTGCTCGGGAAACTGCATAAAGAAGAGCACGCGAGCATTTGGCTTTTCATTACGCATCTCTCGAAGGATCCGTTTTTGATTGAATCCATATTAAAGCATGCGAATCGGATTTATGAGGATCTTATACCAGTAGCATTCGAGGAGGATGTTGGTTTCATTCAGACCCTCACGGATACGGTTGAAAGGGTATCTCTTGAAGATAAGCGTTTCAATGAAGCCAAAGAGGATCGTCTCCGAAAGCTAGATGCAATGCCAGAATTGCCGGCACTCAACGACAACATTGAGGAGCCTGAGGAGGAGATGGATGAAGCATTAAAGATGCTGGCGAAAATGAACCTAGCCCTTCGCACGCTCGAAGTTCTGGGTCAATTGGTGAAGAACTTCACTGGCTCACTCGAAGGAGAAGAGAAACTTGCTTTAGTGAAGGAGTGCTATAGCCTTGGGTTGAGAACTGTTGCGATGCTTTTCGATGTGTTCCAAAAGGATGCGGATGCGTTCGTTGAACTTGTGGTTGACCGAATAATCGACCGGCATCCCAAGGCTCAGAGCCGGGACGAGCTAAAGAAAAAAGTGAAGCAATTCATGTTTTGGATGATCGAAGGTGCGAGCTTCAGCATGGTAAAGCGTATATCTCAAGCCGTGGGACATTCGCAACTTGGAGATACATATAAAGATGTGCGTCAAATCCACGACACGAACGCTACGGCCCTGATCGATATTTCCATTCAACTCGACAATTTGGGGTTTCCGGAGGAACAACTAAAGATACTGGCCAAGCGATTCCGCTCTAATGTTTTCTGCGAAAGGCTCCTAAGGCACCTCGCAGTAGAACACTTTTACCTCTATCCTACCAGCGAAGCTACGAAGCAGAAGGTGTGCGCTGCTTTGAAAATTGATTATAAAAACATTCGATCCATTGACGTAAATTCGGTTAATCAGAAGCAAGTTTCTTGGGCGAAATCGTAGTGGTTGAGTAGTGTATAGTTTGGAAATTTGTTTAAAAATCCATGCCCACACTCGGAGAACACAAAACCGTCCAAGCGCGAATCCTCGCCTACGCCGAGGCCATCGGTTGGACGATCGTGTCCCGCGAGGAGGCCGAGCGGCGACGCGAGTTTGATACAGAGGTGCTGCCCGCCGAGCGCGCCAGGAACCGTTCGCTCTTTTTCGTCGACCTGCTTGACGCCAAGGTGCGGGAATTCAACCCGCGCTACGCCGAGTCCAAAGGGTGCATTGCTCGGGCGGTTTCCACCTTCGCCGAGGCTACGGCGGACAAGCCACCATCTTCACACCGACGTCCACAGCAACCGGGCCTTCCGCTTCTCATTCATCGCGCTATGCTTACCTTATGATCAAGACCACCATTCAAGCTGAACTGCCGCCTGAGCTGACGGCGCGTGCGCTCACTTTTGTCCAAGAAGGGTGGGCCTCCGATTTCAATGAACTGCTGGCGGATGCCTTGCGGCGTTTCCTGGAGTCACACTCCGCGCGTGTCACGGAATCCATGGTGATGGACGACGTGCAATGGGGGTTGCATGGCGACGACTGAGCAGCACTTACGTTCTCAAATGCAATCCTCCATGTTAAACTAACCCCATGAGCAAGACCTTCATTCAAGCTGAACTGTCGCCCGAACTCGTGAGTCTGGCGCGGAGCTTCGTCAGCCAATCGGGGCAGACCGATCTGAACGGGCTACTGGAAGTGGCGCTGCAAGACTTCTTCAAACATCATGCCTCAGAGATGCCTGATGGGAAGGCGCAGGCGGATCGCCATGAGGTCTTCCAGGCGCTGGCTGCGCAGGCGGAGGCTTGCGAAAAGCCGGGATGGGATGGCTATGGCGCGGAGCCGGTGACGCTGGATGCCTATCGCGTTGCGTATCGCCTGGTGGAGCATCTGCCTGCGGACATCCCGATGCCGAGCGTGGGCGCAGATCCGGACGGCCATCTGACGCTGGAGTGGTATCAGTCGCCCAGCCGGGTGTTGTCGGTCAGTGTGGGGCCTGCGGGTGAGCTGAACTACGCGGCCCTGCTGGGTGAGACGAGTCGGCGGACGGGAAGTGAAGTCTTCCAAAACCGCGTGCCCGGAGATTTGCTGCAACTCATCCACCAAGTCTTTGCAGCATGATTCCTGACATTGGCGAAAAGCCCGTGACGGCGGACGAGTGGCTGGCCCGCTACATCTTGCGCCGTGAGCATGTGCGAGCGGACGGGACGCTGAAGCCTGATCCGTTCATGCCCTACAAGTGGGTGGAACTCTCGGTGACCCGGCATCTGGGGCTGGAGGAACCGGAGATCTGGCAGGCAGGGCAGACGGTGGCAGACGAGACCGCAACCACGCTGCAAGGACGAGCCGATGCACTGGCGCAGGTGTATGCGAAGCACCGCCTGCGCGTGCTGCCCACGCCGCTGCCGAACAACCTGAATCATGCGGACGTGGTGGACTGGCCCGCCGACAAGTCTGCGCAGAAGGAGATTGCCCTCATGATGGCCCGAGAGGCGAGTTACCAGCCCAAACCCGTGGAATGAGCAAGCCCACAGAACACAAAACCGTCCAAGCCAGGATCCTCGCCTACGCGCAGGAAATCGGCTGGACTCTTGTGTCCCGTGAGGAAGCCGAGCGGCGGCGAGGGATCGCCGCAATGACGAATGGCGAATGCAGAATGACGAATGCGAGTTTGTTCTTCGACGATCTGCTCGACGCCAAGGTGAGGGAATTCAACCCGCGTTATGCCGAGGCTGAGGGGGCGTTGCTCGGGCAGATCCGGCATCTGCACTCGGACATCTACGGCAACCGGGAATTTGTCGACCACCTGCGCAACCGGGGCAAATTCTTCGACCATCAAGAGAAGCGCGAGCGCGACCTGACCCTGATCGACTACGACGATCCGGCGCGGAACGTTTACGAGGTCACCGAAGAGTGGGCTTTTCATAACGGCCACTATGGCACGCGGGAGGATGTGGTCTTCCTCATCAACGGCATCCCGGTGCTGGTGATCGAGTGCAAGAACGCCAACAAGGACGAGGCGATTGCCCTCGGCGTAGACCAGATCCGCCGTTACCACCGCGAGACGCCCGAGCTGTTCGTGTCGCAGCAGCTGTTCACCGCCACCGACGCCATCGGCTTTTCCTACGGGGTGAGCTGGAACACGGTGCGGCGAAATATCTTTAACTGGAAGTCCGAGCCGAACGGGCGGAACGAGGAGATCGGCAATCTAGAGGGCAAGGCGAAGAGCTTCTGCTCCATCCCGAAGGTGCTCGCCTTCCTGAAGGACTACATCGTCTTTGCCGAGAAGGACGAGGAGCTGAACAAATACATCCTGCGCCAGCACCAGACCGGAGCGGTGGAGGCGACCGTGGGCCGAGCCCTCGATCCCAAGCGCACCCGCGGCCTCGTCTGGAACACCCAGGGCAGCGGCAAGACCTTCACCATGATCAAGGCGGCGGAGATGCTCTTCCGGGCACCGGAGGCCGACAAGCCGACCGTCCTGCTGATGATCGATCGCAACGAGCTGGAGGATCAAATGCTCAAGAACCTGGCCGCTCTCGGCCTCGGGAACCTGGAGCACGCCCACAGCATCACGCGGCTCAACCAACTGTTGCGCGACGACTACCGGGGCATCGTCGTGACGATGATCCACAAGTTCCGCGACATGCCGGCCAATCTCAGCCTGCGGACTAACATTTATGTGCTCATCGACGAGGCCCACCGGACGACCGGCGGCGACCTCGGCAATTTTCTGATGGCCGGCCTGCCGAACGCGACCTTCATCGGGTTCACCGGAACGCCGGTGGATAAGACCGCTTATGGCAAGGGCACCTTCAAGACCTTTGGTTGCGAGGATGACCGGGGCTACCTCCACAAGTACTCCATCGCCGACAGCATCGAAGACGGCACCACGCTACCGCTCTACTACCAACTCGCGCCCAATGAGATGCTCGTGCCACACGAGACTCTGGATCGGGAGTTCCTCTCGCTCGCCGAAGCCGAGGGCGTGGCCGACATCGAGGAGCTGAACAAGATCCTCGAGCGGGCGGTGAACCTGAAGAACTTCCTCAAGGGCAAGGAGCGCATCCAGAAGGTGGCGAAGTTCGTCGCCGACCATTTCCGCGAGAATGTGGAGCCACTCGGCTACAAGGCCTTTCTCGTTGGCGTGGACCGCGAAGCCTGCGCGCACTACAAGCACGCGCTCGATCAGTTCCTGCCGCCTGAGTATTCCGAGGTCGTTTACACCGGCGGCAACAATGACTCCGCCCTGCTGAAGGAGTTCCACCTCGACCCGAAGAAGGAGCGGCAGATCCGCAAGAGCTTTGGCAAGCTGGACCAGATGCCGAAGATCCTCATCGTCACCGAGAAACTGCTCACCGGCTTCGACGCGCCCGTGCTCTACGCCATGTATCTCGACAAGCCGATGCGCGACCACACCCTGCTGCAGGCCATCGCCCGGGTGAACCGCCCCTACGAGAACGAGGCGCAGGAGATGGTGAAGCCCCACGGCTTCGTCCTCGATTTTGTCGGCATCTTCGACAAGTTGGAGAAGGCCCTCGCCTTCGACAGCGACGAGATCAACGCCATCGTCAAGGACCTGAAGCTCCTGAAGGTGCTCTTCAAAAACAAAATGGAGAGCAAGGCACCGGCCTACCTCGGACTCATCGAGCGCAATTTCAACGACAAGGATGTGGACACGCTCATCGAGCACTTCCGCGACCCCGAGCGAAGGAAGGAGTTCTTCAAGGAGTACAAGGAGATCGAGATGCTCTACGAGATCATCTCCCCGGATGCGTTCTTGCGACCGTTCATCGACGACTATGCCACGCTGTCGAACATCTACCTCGTGGTGCGCAACGCCTACACGCGGCGGGTGTATGTGGATCGAGGCTTCCAGAAGAAGACGAACGAGTTGGTGCAACGGCACATCGGGACGGTGCTAAACGAGCCTAGGCACGGCTACGTGGTGATCGATCGAGGCACGATCGAGACGATCAAGGCCGCCGATGACGGCAAGGCGACGAAGGTCATCAACTTGATCAAAGCCATTCAGAAAGAGGCGGAAGACAAGAGCGAGGACCCATTCCTGCTGGCCATGGCCGATCGAGCCAAGGCGGTCCAAGAGTCGTTTGAGTCGCGTCACGACAGCACGGAGGAGGCGCTCGAAAACCTCCTCTCGGCGATCGCCAAGAACGAGGAGCGTCAGCGGGAACAGGCCGCCAAGGGGCTGGATAGCCTGACCTACTTCATGATGCTCAAGTTCACCGATGAGGGGATTCCCAACGCCGAGCAGGTGGCCAACCGGGTGCAAGAGGCCTTCCGACAATGTCCCCATTGGAGAACCAGCGAGGCTGAGATGCGGGAGGCCCGCAAACGGGTGACCTTCGCGATTTTTGCAGTGGAAGAAGACCTGAACAAAGTAACCGCCATCGTGGATACCCTCTTCACCCTGTTGCGGCGGAGCCTCCATTCATGAAGTGCTGGAGGGATCGAGAGGAATTCAAAGCCCAGGTCTTGAAATGGGCCTCCAAACTCGACGTGAAGGCTCAGGCGATCTATGTCCGCCCGATGCGCCGAAAGTGGGCTTCGTGTTCCACGGCCGGAACGTTGAGCTTCAATGACGAGTTGATCGGCATGGACAAGAAGCTCGGCGACTACGTGATCGTGCATGAACTGCTCCATTTCCAGGTCCCGAACCACGGGAAACTGTGGAAGATGCTGATGCGGGTTCACCTGGGAGATTTTGAAGCGATCGAAGGTCGTTTGAAGTCACGGGCAATTGCGATCGGACCGAGGAAGACCTGAGATCTGATCCAATCCCGGGATTTCCATTTGGGTGAAGGTGGGAAGAATCGGGCGGGACGCCGCCGTCACAACGCTCCCCGCAAGTGGCCGGCGTAGCCGGTCATCTCCACGAAGGCGCGGCCGATTTCTTTGCCTTGGGCGTCGAGGACGCGGCAGGCGCCTTCCCAGTAGGGCACGCCGGCGATGCCGCCGGAGAGTTCTTGGTCGGCGCAGAGGGGTTCGATGCGCAGTGTGGGCCCGGGGCGGCCATCGGGCTCGGGCACGGTGAGCAGGACGGTCGCCGGATAGGTGCCGCCGGAGCGCGGGCTCTTCCATTGGCCTTCGCCGCGCCAGGTGAACCGGTCGGGGCCCCACTGCGACACGCGGCCGTCCGTCCCGATCCAGGCCACGGTGGAAAACGCATCGGTGCTGCCATCGTCGCGGCGCATCCGGTAGGCCATCAGCTCGCGGCCGTCGAAGAAGTGGATGCTCGTCCAGTCCCAGCCCACCTGGCCTTCGCCGAGTTGGCTGCTGCTCAGTTCATGGTCCATCCAGGCCTCGCCTTCGATGCGCTCGGTCTGGGATCCGCGCCGGAGTTCGCCGGTGACCGCGAGCCGGGGAAAGGTCAGGTAGTGGCTGGCCGCCGAGGCTTCACGGGCCTTGCGCGAGACCCCATTGGTGCCGAAGACCACCAGGGGTTTCTTCGGCGACAGGCTCATGCGCCAGAACAAGTCGGCCTGGATGCCGCCGCGTAATTCGAGCTTCGGCTGGCCTTGGGCGTCCGGACCCAGGTCTTTGAGGGACCAATTGCCGTTGCGGACGTCGAGGCGATTCGTGGCAGCCTGAGCGTCCCAGCCCCGGCGGTTGAGGCGCTCTTCGTGGCGGAAGGTCTTCGTGGAGACATCCAGCCAGGCCATGTGAGCCAGGAAGAATTCGTCGGTGGCAAAGTTCGGAGTCGATGGAGACGCCGTTGAAGCGTTGGTGCCCGCGGGGTAGGGCGATGGCCGGACGTCGGAGGCTCGTCGGAAGAAGGTGGCCTGGAATCCATGGCGTTGGCCGCCTTCGGAGGTGAGATGGCCGGTGATGTACCACCACTCGATCTTGAACTCGGGATGGCTGCCATGGTCGGCCGGGAATTGGAAAATGCGTCCGGGCTGGGGTAGGGCGAATTCGGGTCGGACCGGTGATTGGAGCTCAGCGGCCCACAGGCCGGGGCGAGCAAGTGCCAGGAGCAGGACAAGCCCCGCCATCCAGAAGCGCAGGGGTGAGCGCGGGCGGTGCATCGAAAGCAGAGGAGTCGGGGACATGGGAGTTATTCTTCGCGTTCTGCGGGCAGTGCGGCGCCCCAGCGGCCGATGCTCCAACCCGTGATGGCGGCCATGGCGAGCACGGCCAGACCCAGGCCCGCCATCCACCCCCAGGGCGGGTCGGTTTCGAGGGTCCAGCCGAAGGTCTGCACGTTGACCCGGTGGATGAGCAGCCAGCCCAGAGCCAGGCTGGCGACCAGACCGACGAGGATCCCGACAAGGGCGGTCAGGACGCTCTCCAGGGTGGTGGCCCAGGCGATCTCGGAATGCCGGAATCCAAGGGCTCGCAAGGTGGTGAGGTCGTTGCGCCGTTCCCACAGCAGGCTGGCCAAGGTGAAGCCCAATCCCAGCACCGAGACGGCGATGCCGATGAGTTCGAGGGCGTCGGTGATGGCGAAGGTTTGGCGGAAGATGCGCAGGGCCTCGCCGCGGAGGTGCCCCTGAGTGTACACGGCGAGACCGGGTTGCGCGGCTTTCCATCGGGCCCGGATGGCGGGTGCGTCGTCGGAGTTCCGTAGTTTGGCGATGACGCTGGTGGCCAATTCGTCGCCGAACCAGACCGCGAAGTGCTCGCGCTGGATCACCAGTGCACCGCGTTCGTTGCCGTAATCGGAGAAGATGCCGGCGATCCGTAGGGATCGGGGGCCGGTCGGCGTGGGGAGGGTCAGGGAGTCGCCGCGGTGCAATTGAAATCGGTGCGAGAAGCTCTCGCTGGCCAGGGCCAGCCCGCTGTTCCGCGCCGTATCCCAGATCGCCTCGTCGGTGGGTTCTTCGCGCCAGGCAATGCGAGCCTGGTCGCGCATGAAGGCGGGATTGCCGCCGAACAGCAGGGTCGAACCGCCGGGCAGTTGTAACTCGAGGGCTTGGACGACGTTCGCCGCGACGACCTCCGGATCCGACACCAGAGCTTTCCAAGTTTCGGGGCGGATGCGGTTTTGGGTCGAGGCACTTTGGGCGCCTTCGCTGGAGACGTAGAGGTCGGCCATGAAGGTCCGCTCGATCCAGCCCCGTAAGGTGGTGTCGAAGCTGCCGACCAGGATGGCCATTCCGGCGGTCATGGCTACGGCACACACCAAACCCGCGATGGCCAGTCGGTGTCGTCCGGTGGGTCGGCGCAGGTGGCTCAAGCCCAAACGCCCGGGTGCGGAGAGCCCTCCCCAGGAGGCCACTCGACGTAACAAAAATGGGGGCAGCAGTCCGGCCAATAATCCGGCCCCGAGCAACCAGGTGAGGGCCGATCCGTAGGCGGCCAAAGAGATTCGGGATCCACCCTCCAGTCGCAGCGCGGGCAGCGTGGTCAGCAAGGCGCCCGTGAGGAGGAGCAGCAATGCCGTGGGCAGCACCCAACGGGGAGCAGCGGTTCCGGCTTGGGACCGGCCCCGGCCGATCAATTGGGCTGGCGGCGTGGTTGCGGCTTGGCGCGCGGGCCATCCTCCGGCCACCAAGCTGGCGGCTATGGCCAGCAACAAGGCGGCCCCGGCTTCCACCGGATCGAGGGAGGCCGACCGGACGGCGGTGGCGTAGTAGAGCGAATTGACGGTTTGGCCCACGCCGCGCACGGCTCCCTGTGCTCCGGCCCAGCCCAAGATCAGACCCAGGACGCCGCCGATGAGGCCAAGCACCGCAGCCTCCAACAACCAGGCGCGGCGGATGCGCTCAGGCTCGACTCCCAAGGAACGCAGAATGGCGATTTCTTCACGGCGTCGGACCACCGCGCCATCGAGGGCCTGAAAAACCAGCATCAACCCTACCAGCAATGCGAGCAGCGACAGGATGGTGAGATTCAGGCGGAAGGCCTGGGTCATGGTGGCGGCATTGTCGCGGCGGTCGGAAGAACTGCTGAGAATCCAACGGCCTGCCATCCAGGCGCTGAGTTCTTGGCGGAGGGCGGCTGCCCGGACTGATCGATCAGTTCCCTCGGGCAAGACGAACTCGATGCGGTCGAGTTGTCCGGTTCGGGCGGTCAGCCGCTGCAGTGCGGGAAGATCGAGCAGCAGCAGGTTGTCCGGGGCTTTGGGTTGCGAGGGATCTTCCGGAATGACGCCCGCAATCCTCAATTCTACGATTTGCTCCTGAACCACTAGTCGGAGGGTCGGAGACGAGAGGCGGGCTGCGACGGCCGAGGGGACGAGGACCGCATAGGGGTCTTGCAGGCGGGTCCAGAGGGCCGACTCATCGGTCGGTGGGTTGGTTGATGAAACAGGCAGGAGGTCCGGCGGCACCGGAACTGCCTGCGAACGTTCCGGTCGGCGGGCCTGAGCCAAATTTTGCAGTGCCACCCAATCCACGCCGAGGAGCGTGTAGGTGGTGCGGCTGCCGATGGCCGATTGCGATCCATCACCCGGTTCGACGGCAGTGCTCTCCACGACAGGCACCCAGTGGACCGGTGTGTCAGTGAAACGCTCGCGGAGATCCGAGAGCAAGGAGTCGGGCAAGCTTCCCGCTGGAGACAGGATGATCCCGTCGCTCTCGGCGGTGACCACATCGGTGAAATTCTGGAAACTGGAAATCGCCGCTCGATTGGCCAGTCGGATGGACAAGTAAACGGCGACGCCCAGAGCCAATGTCAGAATCAGCAGCCCAGTGGTCCACGGTGCGCTGCGCGCATGGCGCCAACTGACCTGGGTCCAGAGCAATCGTTGGACTTGCGGTGGGGTGCCCTCGGTCATAGGCGCTCGGGGGAAGTCGACGACTCGGACTCAATGATGCCGTCTCGCAGACGTATTTCGCGGTGGCAAATGGCCGCTGCTTCCGGGCTGTGGGTGACCAGAACCAAGGCGGTGCCCGTTTCGTCACTCAATTGGCGGAGCAAATCGAGGATGCGTTGGCCATTGCGCGAATCGAGGTTGCCCGTGGGTTCATCGGCCAAGAGCAATCGAGGCCGGTGGATGAGGGCGCGGGCGATGGCGATGCGTTGCATTTCGCCCCCGGACAGTTCGCCGGGCGGAGCATCAGCCCGGTGGGCCACACCAACGCGCTCGAGGAGGGCTGCCACCCGGGTCCGGCGTTCTGAAGCTGGCACGCCCAGCAATTGAAGGGGCAACTCCACGTTCTCGCTCGCGGTCAGTGTGGGCAGTAGGTGGAAGAACTGGAAGACCGTGCCGAAGTGGCGACGCCGGAGTGCGGCCAGCCCATTGCCATCCAAGGTGTTGAGGCTGACCTCGTCGAAGTCGATGCGACCGGATTTGGGTCGATCCACGCCCCCGAGGAGATTGAGCAGGGTGGTTTTCCCGGATCCCGATGGGCCGGTGAGCGCCACCCGTTCGCCCACGTGGATACGCAGCGAAACCCCAGCCAGTACGGGACGTTCACTGTAGGCGTGGTGCACGTCGCTGGCTTGGAGCAATACACGGGGGGTCACCGATTGCGTCATCAGGCTCACAACATGCCTTGGAACTCAGGAAGTCCAAGCTGCGAGAGATCGAACGGCGGAAATCGTCACTGCGACCCTACCGTCGAAGGAACCGGTTCTGGGTGTCGGAGGCTCAAGCAGGCTTCAGCGGGATCGCGGAGGGTCCGCGCCGATACCCGCTGAGGTCCACCGTCACGAGGCCGTACCCGAGATGGCGCAAGCGAACCACCACAGACTCTCTGAGCTGAGGGTCTTGCCAGCGCTGGAACTCGGGCGGTCCGACTTCGATGCGAGCCAGATGACCCTTGAGGGAGCCTCCGAGTTCGTGATGTCGGACGCGGAGGTCATGGAATCCTTGGCCTCGTAGAAAGGCCTCGGCCTCTTCGACCATCCGGAGTTTTTCTTCCGTGACGGCCTCGCCGGTGGGGATGCGGGAACTCAGGCAGGCCATTTGGGGCTTGTCGGCGGTCGGCAGGCCGAGGTGGGCACTGAGCTCGCGGATTTCTGCCTTGGTCAGGCCTAGTTCTTTGAGCGGGGCGCGGACTTGGAATTCACCGGCCGCCTTGGCCCCGGGGCGATGATCGCCGATGTCGCTGGCATTCTCACCGTAGGCCAACACCTGATATCCGAGTGAACGGGCCATGGGCTCGAGTTCGCGGAAGAGGGCGTGCTTGCAGAAGTAGCAGCGGTTCTCGGGATTGGAGAGGTATCGGGGATCGTTGAATTCCTGGGTCTGGAGGACGCGGACAGGGATTCCAAATCGCTCGGCGATTTCCAGGGCTTCTTGCAGTTCGCGGCGGGGCAGGCTGGGCGAATCGGCGATGGCCGCCAGGGATCGTTCGCCGAGGACATCGTGCGCGACCTTGGCCAAGAAGACCGAGTCCACGCCGCCGGAATAGGCGATGACGCAACTGCCGTATCCCGCCAAGAGTTCTCTCAGGGCGCGGTATTTGGCCTCGGTGATCGGTATCAAGGCGCTGTTGGAGGCGGGAGCTGTCACACCGTAAACAGGGTATCTGGCCGGTCGTTGAGGCCGAGGTTGAGACCGCCCTGTTGGATTTCGACGACCGCACCGTTCTTCCAAAGACTGCGGCGGTAGAGGGTGGCGAAACCAAAGTCGGGGGCCGCGCCGCCTTGGCCACCAACGAGTTCGCTGCCGCGGCGGACGTTGTCTTGCATCCAGGCGGGCAGGAGCAGGTGGAAGGGGTTTCGCTTCACCTCGCCGGCGTGAAAGGAAATGCCGCTGACGAGGTCGGTGAGGTCGTTCTCGCTGATTTCGACCATCAAGTTGGGGCGGGTCATTTGGCCCCAGTATTCGGTTTCGATGAGGACGGTTTGGAAGTCGGGTCCGAGGGTGGCGAGTGCGTCCATCACGAGGTGATGGGTTCCGATGTGTGAGCCGTTCCAATCGGCGACATGGGGGACGAGGATGGCTGCGGGGGCCTCGCGGCGCAGGATGTCGGCGATGCATCGGACCATGGGGGCCCAGACGGCGGGTTCTTCAGAGCGGCATTTGGGGGTGACCTTTTCGAGGCCGTTCGGGATGGTCTGGATCAATCCGAAACCCATGTAAGCGCAGGCGGCTTGGAGTTCGGTCCAGCGTTCAGACTGGCGGGCGCGGTTGCTGCCTTGGGTGACGGCGACATTTTGTATGCTCCATCCGCATTCCCGGAGGAGGCGAAGAGCGAGGCCGCCGATGATGCATTCGTCGTCGGGGTGCGGGGAAAAGATGAGAGCCTTGGGCGCGCCCGGACGGGGTGTGGCCACGGTGGTCGGAGTCAGTCCGCCCATGGGGAAGGAGCGGCCTTCACGGAAGTTGCGGGCGTAATCGCGGACGATCGTCGCGTAGGGATTCATACGAACGGCTAGACTGTAATGTCCGAATCGCCGGAGAAAAGGACCGAGTCGGGCAGATGAGTTGGCGGAAAGGACAGGAGTGGCCCGCCGGTGGAGAGAGGCGTGGGCAAATCGAATGGGGGCCAGTCGCCGGTGTGGACAATCGGCGGGATCTTGTTTTCATGGACCCAGTTGCCGATTAGACCCCCATTCCATGAAAACCCGGATGAATCGACATGCCAACGGGGCCTTCACGCTGATCGAACTCCTGGTGGTGATCGCCATCATCGCCATCTTGGCCGGCATGCTCTTGCCGGCCTTGGGCAAGGCCAAGGCAAAGGGGGAGACCATTGCGTGCATGAACAACCTGAAGCAAATCGCGCTCTTCATGCAGTTGTACACGGATGACAATCGGGATGTGTTTCCGGGACATCGGAATGGCAATCTCACTTCTTCCGATGAGCCGCCCTCCCGGACGAATTGGTGGGGGACAGCCATGGTGGGCTATGCCAGGGGGCAATCGAACTACTTCCGATGCCATGCTCTCAAGGGACAGCGCAAGGATGCGGGCATCAGTTGGTCTTGGAAATTCGACTGCCACCTCGTGGGCTATGGTTACAACGCATTCTTTCTCGGGGTGCATCCGTACGATTCGCACGAGGCGGCCGGTCTCTCGACCACCAAGTGGTTCAAGCGTTCGTCGATTGTGAATGCTTCCCAGAATCTGGTGGTGGGCGACACCATGCCCAAGCCGGATCTGACATGGAGCAGCAGCCTCTGGTGGCCCAGCTCGGGCATGACTCCGGGGCGTGGTAACACTTACGAGGGCATCGATGACAATCGCCACGGTCGCCGGGGTAATGTGGTGTTCAATGATGGGCACGCCGAGACCCGCCGCAGCGCCAACATCAATCCTCCGGACGACCCGATCAAAGGCGGGGCCAATCAGTTTCGCAACGCCCTCTACTGGGATCCGCTGCAGCGCAAGGGGACGGCCGAGTAGGAGCAATCCGAGGGCTAGACTGGTTGGAACCGATTGCGGGCAGCGCTCATCGGGCGGGTTTTGATGCGTTTTCTTGAACGGGTTGGAGCGCCAATCCGCTGCCTCATTGGGCTTCAAAGCCCTGGGGCTGTCATTCAGTCTCGCGCTGTGACCGACGTTTTCAGCGAGTCTGCCCAAGTCCGACATGCCCGTTTGGCGGCGGAAATCCTCGCACACGACCGGGCCTATTATGTCCTGTCGGCACCGACCATCACCGATCTGGAATACGACCGATTGTATCGGGACCTCAAGCAATTGGAGGCGACTCATCCGGAACTGATCACCCCGGAGTCTCCCACCCAGCGTGTGGGCGGGGCACCGTCCGAGGGCTTTGCCCGGGTGGAACACCAGCGGCCCATGCTTTCCTTGGAGAAGGTCGACGCTTCGGAATCCCCTTCGTCGGCCGAGGAGCCCGATCGGGAACGCCGGGTGCGTTTGCAGGATGAGAACACGCTGGAGGCGCTGCGGACCTGGCACGGGCAGATTTGCAAGACGCTCGGCCGGGACTTTGTGCCGCTCATCATGGAGCCCAAGGTGGATGGCGTGTCGTTGAGCCTCCATTATCGGCGTGGCAAGTTGACCCTGGGCGTGACCCGCGGCGACGGCCGGTTCGGCGACGACATCACGGCCAACCTGCGCACCATTCGCGCAATTCCGCTGCAATTGGCGACCGACGAACCGCCCGAGTGGATTGAGATCCGGGGCGAGGCCTATATGACGCTGGACGATTTCGGCACGATGAACGCCGCGCTGGTGGCGTCGGGCGAGAAGGCCGCGCCCAATCCGCGGAACGCGACCTCCGGATCGCTGAAGCAGCTCGACCCGAAGATCGTGGCCCAACGACCGATCCGAGCGGTGTTCTACGCGGTGGGTGTGTACGAGGGCATCCGCTTCGAGAGCCATTCCCAGATGCTCCGCCAATTCGCTTCTTGGGGCGTGCCGGTTCAGTCGCGCTGGTGGACTTGCGGCAACATGACCGAGTTGGTCGAACTTTACCGCTCGGCCGTCGTGGCCGCGTACGATGAAAACCACGACCTGCGCCGTCAGTTGCCCTACGAGATCGATGGCGTGGTCATCAAGGTAGACCGTTTCGAAGATGCTGCTCGGATCCCGGACAAGCGCCGCTCGCCCGGCTATGCCATCGTCCACAAGCCTGTGCCGTGGATTACCCCGGCGCAGACCCTGCTCAAGGCCATCACCGTGCAAGTCGGACGTACCGGTGTTCTGACGCCGGTGGCCGAGCTGGAGCCGGTGTTCGTGCAGGGATCGACGGTGGCCCGGGCCACATTGCACAACGAAGACGAGATTCGCCGGAAGGACATCCGCATCGGCGATACGGTGGTGATCCGCAAGGCGGGCATGGTGATCCCTGAGGTGGCCGAAGTGCTCACCACATTGCGGGCGCCGGGAGCTGAGGTGTTCGACTTGGTGCGCCATGTCGGCGGTCAATGCCCAGCCTGCGGCGGGCCCATCGCCAAGGAGAAGGTGTCAGATGGCGACCAGGACGAGGTGGCCTGGCGTTGCCAGAACGTGGCCGCCTGTCCGGCCCAATTGACCCGGCGCGTGGAGTACTTTGCCCAACGCAAGGCGCTGGATATCGAATCGCTCGGCGGAATCGTGGCCGAAAAACTGGTGGAACGGGGCTGGGTGCGTGATCCGCTGGAGCTTTTCAACCTCACCGTCGATCGCCTGGCCACGCTGAACCTGGGCACCGACGAGGAACCGCGCGTCTTCGGCGCCAAGAACGCGGGCAAGGTGGTCGCCGCCCTCGAGCGGGCTCGCACAGCGCCGTTGCACCGTTGGCTGCACGCGCTGGGTGTGCCTTCGGTGGGTGAGACCATGGCCTACGAAATTGCCCGCCTGCATGAAGATCTGGGTCAGGTGGCTCGCTCGGAGATCCTGGCGGGCATCGTCCGATTGGGACGGCTCTACGACCAACTCTCCGACTCCTCGCCCTCGTTGGCGGCTCCGGACTCGCCCGAGCGGGAGCGCCGTCGCGAGGAGTACGAGCGGCTCAAGGGCGAGATCCGCGATCAGGGAGATCGATTGGTGGAGTTGGGCGGCGCCGAGGCCAATGCCCGCTGGACCCAACTGCGCCAGAAGGGCAGTTCGGCCGTGCCCGAGTACGTGACGCGGATCGAATACGGTGCCGCGGGAGCGCTGACCGCATATTTGGAGTCCGAGACCGGTCGCCGGACGCTGGAGCGTTTAGGCCAATTGGGCATTCAACCCAAGACCGAGCGGGCCGTCTCAGGTTCGGGTTCGACCTCTGGGTCTATCGCCGGCAAGACCTGGGTCTTGACCGGAACATTGCCCACCCTCGGCCGTGACGAGGCATCAGCGATGATCCGCCAATCCGGGGGTAAGGTGGCTTCGTCGGTTAGTCGCAACACCGATTACCTGCTGGCCGGCGAGAGCGCTGGGTCCAAGTTGGACAAGGCCCGGGAGTTGGGTGTGGCCATCGTCGACGAGGCCGCCTTCCTCAAGCTCGTGCGCGGTGATTGAGAGCCGGCGCCGACGTGTTTTCGAGTCCGTGGCGGCCGTTAATCGTGGGGCCAGCCTGCACGCTCTGCGACCGGGTCATTTCGAAGATTCCGACGCAGGCGAGAGGTGGTCCCTTTGAGTCCATCGTGAGGGCCGATCCGGTTGGCTCGCTGGGCCTTCACGGACTTGCGTCTATCTTCACCCCAAGACGCCGCTGCCAGTCTCCGGAAGGTTCCACCCGGGTCGGGTTCATGCGCCGATGGACGAACAGGGTCTGGAAGCGGTCGGAATAGACGGCGACAAAATTCTCGGCGAGCAGAGCCTTCCATTCGGGGAGCTTTAATTCGCGATCCTCCCTCAGCAGGAGCATGCCGCAATCATAGCGACGGACGATCTCCAAGATGGCGTTCCGAGAGATTGAACCATTCCAGAAGCGCTTAAGGGGCACGACGGTGATTTCAGGTGGCTGGGCGACTCCGACGTGATGAAAGAGTTCACTGGACGCTGCGTAAGCCCAATCGTTCGGTCGGGCATAACGCCGGGCTGTTTGGACCAGAGAGTTCTGCTGAATCTTGCTGGACCAAATGATTGTTTGAATCTCGGAGTAATGGCGGGGGATTTCGACGGCTGCGATCATGGCGAGTGCCAAGGAACCAACCAGCATCCATCCCTCCGCTCGGCGGTCTGTTCCAGTCGGTGAGGATTCCCGGTAGCGACGGATTGCGGCCGGAACGCCAATGCCCCCCAGAAGACTCAAGGCGATGCCGAAGTGCATTTCGTAGTACCACCAGAAGGGATGATGGAAGAGGTGGACCACCAGCGCAGTCACTCCCAGCGTCACCGGAACCGCCAGTGACTGCCAGGCGCGCAGAAAAAGCAGTTGGATCAGCCCTAGGCCGGCGGCCATCACTATTCCTGGAGCTCCGCCGGCGATGGCCATCAAATCCAAGCTGATATTTAATGCCTCCGGATGGTTCCTGGTCGTTGCATGGGAAGCCCACATCACTGAGGGATCGTGGCGCGGTCCCGTGATGAGAATGAGCACGCTCATGAGGAGGAACGCGGTGCACCCGATGGCCATCTCCGGCGCTGCATCCCTCAATCCACCAGACGCCAACCCGACCGGTTGAGCCCCGATTCTTTTCCACCCAATCCACCAACGTGCCAACAGGGCGGGGCCGAGAATGAGCGCGGTCAGCTTCAATCCCACGGCCACTGCGAACACACCGCAGGCGGCCGCCACACGCCAACGGCGTCCGACAGTGTCCCGCTCGGGCAACAGGGCTGCCGCAAGTAACCCGCAACACCAAGCCGGCCACTCCAACATGGCCGACAAGGAGAATTCCGGAATCTTTGGCCACAGGAGCATCAACCCGGGGGCCAGAAAGCCGGCCGCCATTGAGTTTCTCCCCGCGATCCAGCCTATGGACAGAAGGCCGACGAGACTGAGAGCTCCCACCAGGAGTCGGCCACCGAAGGCGTCGGCTCCGACACTGACAATCCAACGACTGAAGAGCCAGGGTTGGTCATTCCAGCACCGATCGACGAGATCCGGATGCTGCTGCAGAAGGCATGCCTTAGCCAGCTCCATGCCTTCATCGGCTCCAATCTCATAGGCTCCGCTACTCAGCTTGAGCAGCACCGCGAGATAACTCGAGATCAGCGCAACTCCTAGAGCAGGCAACCACCTCCGGAATGATAGAATCCATCTCGGTGGAATGGTCATGATCGCAAGCGAGTTTCGACCACCCAGACCGAACTCAGAAACAACCATGCGGCCAGAGTGTTTAGGACCATGGTTTCATGGTAGGCCAACCAAGGCCACCAACCCGATGGTTGGCCCAAACAGGGGCACGCCGCCCCTCCGGCGAGGTGCGCTGCCAGCCGGTAAAGGCTGGCAGGCACGATGAAGGTGAGGATGACAAGGGCGGCAGCACCGCGATCCCGGATTCGCAGCAACGCCAACAACACCACCGTTTCGACCAACAAAGCCCCCTCGAGAACAACCTTCAGAGATGTTCCAAGAATCGGGTCCTGCTGCTCCAGAATGGGCGGTTGATGGATCAGTGCAGCGACTTTGAGGGAAGCCGTGACCAGGAGAACGAGGATGGCGGAGACGCGCTGCACACCAGTGTCCTTATCTTATTCCGCCGCTTCTCGGCTCGCATGCGGTGCCCGACCATAGGGTCACTTGGACATTGTAGTTAGAGTCCCATTTCCATTTGCCTGGTTCCAGCCCGCAGCACGGTCCGGTATTCTCGCGTGTGGCCGTGCATTCCACGGTTTGAAGCTTGCCACACTTGTTATTAAGGGCAGTACCCTGTGCACACGAATCCACAAACCCTTCTGTCTCTATGTACCTGCAAAAATCCATATCGGGTAGCGGCACGGGAATGTCCCAGGCACCTTCACCTACAGGTACTGGCACGTCTACCCATTCCAATTTACAATATTTAATTGCAAATCCCTTGTCATTACCTCCGCATTTCTTTGGCATGTTCTTCGAGCAGTTTGCAGGTAAGGCATCCATCATCCCGGCCCACGAGGCCAAGATGAGGGCAATCCACTTCTTCTGATTCCTATTCATGTTGTTGTTTGTTTTGTTTAGTTGCTGCCATCTTTCGCCAAATAAATCTGGCAACCAGAAGGCAGATTAAGCCCGAAAAGATCCATAGCAGCAGGGTGGTAGTGGGTCCTAGACTCCAAAACGAAGTTGGTTTGTTCCAATCTGGCAAGTCCGTCGTCGAGCCATCCCGATTGCGAATCACCCACCGACCATTCAAAATTTCTAACCATTCCTTCCATTTCAGATGGTGCATCGGCGCGCGGGCCTCTTCCTCACTGACCTTGGGTGGTCCCATGTCCCGGAACTGAACTGCTTCCACCAAGGCTCGAGGATCCGGTCGGGCTTGAAAGTTAGGCACGCTGTAGTTGCGTACTGACTCCAACACCCGCCGACCCTCCGCTGAAGTCACAAACTGGATTTGGGCGAGATGTCGTTCGGGGAGAGGGGTGACTAGCGAACTGGAAAAACGGGATCCACTCAGCGGAAATTCATAAGTCAACTCAAGCAGATTGCCTTCCCAGTGAGGATGGAGGACCACCTCGTTGGTTTTGAATTTCTGAACCGCATGGATCCCCAGCGTTGCCACGAAAACCCCTGTCTCCGGATCATGCCGGATTTTAGAACCTCCAAGCCAAACGAGTCCTAGATTGTGAAGGAGGTTTTCATGGCCAACGCGATGAGCCTTATTCGATTCGGCCCTTCTTTGCGCAGAGTCGTTCTGAAAATGATCGAGCTCCGTTACGGGAACGACCCATGCCATGGACTCACGTTCATTATGGTCCCAGGTGAATTGGGGCGTCCAGCCATAGCGCCCGCGAGATACATTTGTGCTGTCTGCGCTAGAAAACGACTGCTCTACCAGACCAACTTCCGGGGTGCGCGTTAGAATTCGTATTGTATTCGTGGTGAGCACCATGAACTTCTGAAACTCCTGTGAGATTTTCAGTAACTCCTCAGGTTTCCCCTTGGCCAATGACACCATCGTTGCCACAAGTTTGGCGTCAGGCTCCCTCATATCTGGACTCACACGCTCGATGGTGACGGAGCCAGGATTGATTCCCTCAACCACCGTCTGGATCACGTCCGCTGGAATGTTGGATGTCTCCGCGCCCAGCGGTACACCCATGACGGCGCTCACCAGAGCCAACCCGGCCATCAGGACTGCTTGTGATGTCTTTTTCATGCTTCGCTGTCGGTTTTTAGCAAACACAACCTGCTTATTTGCCCGTTTGAAAATGGAGAATACTAAAGAGTTGCTAATTGAATCTCATAATTGATGAGTTTTTTACCCCCCCCCCCATACACCAACGCAACCACTAAAATACTCTTTTTTGGCGATCTCAACCGGGCTGGTTTAAGCACGGTTTCTACAGGGCAAGCGTCTCGGTCGGGCGAGGGTTGCGGTCGAGCGAAACATCAAATAGGTCCGCGGCCTGTCTGGGGGGCTTAACCGGGCTGGCGCGGAGCATGCCTGAATCGGGAACTGCGCGGGTGTTGGAAACTGGCAAAAGGCTCTGACCTTTTCAGGGGTATTCCGGCGGGCCGCCTCCAACTGAAACTGAAACGTGTCGGAGTTGTCCGGCTGTCTGCGCCACGTCGTCCGCCCCTAATGTAGGGGCGGTCGGCGGGTAACGTCAGTCACCGCGCGAGCGATTCGACTCGCGGTGCTTTGCTCGCCTTGCGACCACCGAAGGCGAATTTCGCTGCGAACAGTCCGGACGCGACTCAGATCTCCCACTGTCTAGGTGCCCACAAACACCCTGTGAGCCTTCGCAAAACCGTCGGCGAGACGCCTCGATATTAGGGACGGGTTTGGCTCGCTCGGTCAGTGGCCAGCACCCTGTTCGGCTCGGCGGCTTGGAGGTGAGTCTATCGCGACGCCTTCTTTGGTGGGTATCATTCGGTTGGGATCACCCCAAACGCGTACGCAACCTATAGCGCCGAACTCCCAAATCCCGCTTGATCATTCCAGCACGCAGCCAGGTGTTGCGTCTGGCCATTCCTGTGTTGTGCCGGATCGCTTCGGGGCATCCGCTCCGCTTGGCGGACGAAAATATTGGGGCACCTCGGCGATGATCCGCCCATCCGGGGGCAAGGTGGCTTCGTCGGTCAGTCGCAACACCGATTAGCTGCTGGCCGGCAAGAGCGCTGGGTCCAAGTTGGACAAGGCCCGGGAGTTGGGTGTGGCCATCGTGGACGAGGCGGGTTTTCTCAAGTTGGTGCATGGCGATTGAGAGGCTGATGGATCATTCGGAGTGAGCCCTTCGCGGGTTGCTCACACTGGGTAACCGCTTGGAAGCCGCGGCGGCCGGTAATCTGGGAGCCAGCAATTGCGCCGTCCGTGCAAAGACCTCGGGCGAAACGCCGAGGGCCTGTTTCAGGGCAATGTCCCGATCCCAAGCATTGGT
>CAMCYJ010000015.1 GCA_945883815.1 Akkermansia muciniphila
ATCGGGGTGATGCCTTCGTGGGAGAAAGCCTGCTCAATTTGGTGCATCGCCGCGTGCTGGTGCCCGATGGAGCCACTTTTCGGGCGGAACGTCGGGAGGCTGGATCGGAGTTCTTGGCCGGATCGGATCCGTGGTTCCATCCCGTCCAACTTGCGAGTGGTCCCGACGGGGCGCTGTATGTGGCCGATTTCTACCGACGGTTTGTGGAGCATCCCGATTGGGTGGCCAAGGACGCCCGCGCCCGGGTGGATTGGTCCGAGGGCAAGGCGCATGGGCGGATCTGGCGCATCGGGCGAGAAGGCCAACGTCGCGCGTTTCAAGGGCCACCGTTCCGTGCCGATGCTTCGGTGGCCTCGCTGGTGGCTGCGCTTGACACGCCCAATGGTTGGCGTCGTGACACGGCCCGGCGTCTGTTGTGGGAACGAGGGGGATCCGAGGCCTTGGGGCCGCTTCAATCCGCGGTGAACCGTTGGAATCGGCCGGAATCCCGTGTGGCGGCGCTGAAGACCTGGTCGGTGCTGGGCGGTGAGGATCCGCGTTGGTTGGCGCGGTTGCTGGCCGATCCCAACGCGCGCCTCCGTGGCGCCGTGGCCCAGGTGGCCGGAGAGGGGTTGGCCCGGAGATCATCCGCAGAGCAGGAATCGGCCCCGGACCGTGCATTGATCGACGCCATGCTGGGACGCTGCGATGAGCCCGACGAGTCGGCTGCGCTACGGCTGGGCTTGGCCTTGGGAAGCATCGCGTCGGAATCCCACCGAGAGCCCGCCTTGCGCCGATTGTTTGAGAGGCACGAAGATCGCTGGGTTCGTCTGGCCATCGCCAGCAGTTCGCGTTCGACGGTCTTCGCGGCTTCACTCCGCCTCTCGCCAGCGGCATCGGCATCGGTGCGGCCGGTCCCAAGACCGGCGGTCTCCACAGTGGGCCGTTTGACCGTGCTGGAGTCCTATCGTCCGGCGCTGGCCTTGACCGGGCAACCCGTCCGGGGTGCGGCTATCGTGTCGCGCCTGTGTCTGGCCTGCCATTCTCTTCAGGGTCAGGGACAGCGCGTGGGGCCCGATTTGGCGGGAGCCAATGCCCGTTCACCGGAAACCTTGTTGCAGGACATTCTTGATCCCAATCGTCAAATCGCTCCGGATTACGCTGCTTATGAAATCATTCCCAAGACCGGGGATTCTGCGGTCGGTTTGATTGCCAGCGAAACCGCCCAGCGCCTTACCTTGCGCCATCCGGGTGCCCCGGATTCGTCCTGGGCCCGCTCCGAGATCCGCGAGATCCGAGCCACGGGACGTTCCCTCATGCCCGAGGGTTTGGAAGAGGGTCTGAGCCATCAGGATGTGGCCGATCTCCTGGCCTTCCTTCGGGCACCGAGTGCGGATCTCTTGCCGAAGCAGCCGTGATGGAAGGGCTCGCCTCGATCCGGCCCGGGCGCTGTGGGCTGGATGGCGACGGGCGACCGGATTTGGTGGTGACGCAGAACGGGGCGCAGACTGTGTTGGGTCTGAGTCGGCGGCCTTGAACCCAATAGGCGCTCCGCGGGATAAGGCCTGCGCCCGCATGGAAGCTCTGGGAGGTACAGCCTTGGCGCTGTGCACCAAAGGTCAGGTTGTTTGCTTCCAGAGCGGGCTTCAGACCCATTCTGCTCCGTTGGGGTTTCGTGTGTGGGGATGGAGGCGAGGCTCAACGCCACTGAAGGCTCAGTCGGTAGAAGGACTGGGCCTTCGGTTCTCCGGCTGGTAGCGTCCAGGTGCGGATTTCGAGGCCCCGGTTGAACGTCGTGGTGCCGGTTCGGGCCTCGGTGGGCAGCGGTTCCCAGCGTGCGAGGTCCTCCGACCGTTCCCAGAAAGCATCGGCTTGGTCGGCCGATAGGGGATGAGCGAGGGACAGGCTGGTAGAACCGTCGCCGCTCAGCCGGAAGGAGGGGCGGCGCAGGGTGGGTTGGTCTTGCGCGTCGGTGTCGCGGGTTCCCTGAAAGTACTCCTCGAGGGCATTCCAACCGTCGCCGTCGGCGTCGGTCGTCGGGGAACCATAGAAGGGCAGGGAATCGGAGGTGCCGGGGGTTCCGCCCGTGACCGTGCTGGGCCGCCAAGCGCCGGGTTCGGTGGCGTCCCGGCCGTTTACGGACGATCTCAGGGTGAGTGACGGACCGCGACCGTCGGCTTCGACGGGCCAGGGTGGGGTGTCGTCGTAGGTACAGCGGGCCACCACACGGCCGGAAGGGCCGAGCAGGCGGACGACGCCATCACCCTGGTCCAAGTTCCCGGCAAACGTGCCCAAGACCTTGGGGCTTGGGCCGTAGCGCGCCCGGAATGCTGCGGGGTCGGCCACGAACACGGCCCGCTCTCCCGGGGCCAGGGTCAGCGCGTTGGGGACCACGGCGTCGATGTCGCCCGACAGGCGGGCCCCGCCGAGGAGTCCCCAGCGGTCGGCACTTCGATGGGCGATTTCGACGAATGCCTCGGCGTCGTTGGTACTCGGGTGATAGTGGATTTCGCTGATCTCCAGGTCGGTCTCAGCGGCGACGGCGTCAGGGGGCAGGAAGAGCGTCTCGCTCACCGCGGAGGCAATTGTGCCGATCTGCCGTTGGGCTCGGATCCGCAGAGCCCGATCGAGAGAGATGGGCCCGGAGTAGGGCAGGGCGTTGGCGGTGGGCTCCCCGGCCGGGCTGAGGGGCGTGGATCCGTCGGTGGTGTAGAAGAGGTCGGAGCCGCCGCCTGTGCCGCCGAGGGTGATCCGGGTTCCGCTCGGGAACACGCCGCCGACTGGGTCGAAGGTGACGGCTGCGTTGGGGATCGGCCTGTCGAGGCCGACTCGCCGGAAGCGGGCCAGGGCGATGGCGTGGACACGCGGCCAGTAGGTGTTCTTCATCCAGGCCATTTCAGTGATCCAGTCGCTGCGTTTGAGGGGCGTGGACTGTCGGCTGTCGCCCCAGCGCGCCGACTCGGCCACGATGCTCCGGTCGATCTCCGCCTGGCGGCGTTCCCAGCGGGCGCTGTTCTGCGACGGGGTCAGCAGGCCGAAACCTTGTGTGAGTTCGGAGACGCGCGCGGCGAATCGGGCGCGAAAATGGGCGTTCTCGCGAAGCTTGGCGTAGAGAAAGGCGGGGGAATCCTTGGGGCCGCTGACCGACTCGAAGGCTTCGCCGGTGTAGGTCTTGGTTTCGGTCAGGGAGAGGTTCGAGATTTCTTGGTCCCAGGTGAAGAAACGAAACCCACCTCGAGTGCCGTCGCGGCCGCGGGCGCTCCACCAGTTGTGGTTCGGCCAATCGATGGCGCCCGAATAAATGTGCAGGACCATGTAGTCGATGAGGCTGTCCACCTCCAGGTGGACCGGCATGGCCGGGTCACGGGTGCCGTCGATGCGTCGACCCTGAAGCTTCCAATAAGCCGCATCGGAGCTCAGTCCGGACCCGGCCAAGGTCATCATGGCGTCCCACGCCGTGCGATTGCCGCTCTCCAACTCGCCAACATCCTTGATGATGTCGTAATCTTCCGGATTTCCGCCGAAGTTTTCCGACAACCAGGCTGCCTCGGTCCTCTCGGCCAGATTGTATTGTCCCCAGTAAAGTCCGTTGAGGAACAGGTGAACGTAGCGGCTATGTCCGCACGGCCAGCCCAGAGCCTGCTGAGTATCCTTCATCCAGACATCCCGGAGGTAGGTGGCCTTCTTGCGGGTCCAAGGTGTGGCATCTTCAACGGCCCAACTGTCAGTCGACGAGGCTCGCAGGGTGAGTCCGTCGGACGAGGTGACCCGGGTGTCGTCGAACAGCGGGAAGCGGAGTCGGGAGGGGCCGTACTCGCGGGAGAAATTGAGGCGGAAGCTGTGCTTGCGGGCATGCCAATGCTGTCGGCTCAGACCGCCGTGAATCCGCAGTCCAGCGTCGATCTGGAAGCCGGGTCGAGGGCTCGACCCGGAGGCCGCGGGCTCGATCCACTCGGCCGACGCGGGTCGAACCCATTGCGACCCTTGGCTCGCGCTGTTGGGATAAATTCCGGTGACGGCGTCGAACAAGTCGTCCACGTCGGCGGTGATGCATACCGACGGCAAGGACTGGATCGCTTCGGGGATTCCGTAGCCCGGCGAGGTGGTCCGGATCACGTTTGGGTCCATTTCGTAATCGGCAGGGACCGGTTGGCCGGGCGTGGGACCGTAGGCGCCGTAGACGCCCCAAGTGGTCGGGTAGCCAGGCGGTTGCGCCGATTGGCGTTCGACTTGGTCGGCGAACAAATAGGTGTGGGTTTGGACCGGAGAAGGTTCTTGGTCGACTGCAAAGGCCATCGCCCGGACTGGGCCGCTGCGGGAAACCAAGACTTCGATGGAGGCCACGCCCGAGGCGGGATCCGGATCGACACGGGTGCCATGGATGGCGGTGGGTGTGCTGCCATCCAGGGTGTACTGCAGCCGTGCTCCCGGAGTGGGGCTCGTCAGGACGATCCGGGCGGGCCCGGCAATGAAACCGCGCCCCTGGGAGAAGGTCGGTGCGGCGGTGAAGCCGGAGATCCCGGGGCCGTTGGGTTTACCCGGGCTGGGAGTTGTGAAGAAACGCTTTTCCAGAGACTGGCCCATGCGCAGTTCCGTCTGGATCAAGAAATCGGATCCCAATGCTCGGTCATTGAGCCCTTCCAGAGCCAGCAGATTGGGGCCGGTCTGCAGCAGTGCCGGGGGCGAGGCCGACACCTGCCAGGCGACTCGTTGCAGTCCCTCGGCCTTCGAGCGGGACCGCTGGACGGGCACATTATCGCGAGCGACTTCCTGGCCATTGATCCATGCACGGATTCCGTCGTCGTATAGCAAGTTCAGTTGCAGCCAGTCGGGAAGCTTCCCTTCGGGGATCGTGAATGGGATGCGCAAGCGGGCTTGCGGGGTCACGCCTTGCATCGTCTTGGTCAGGTCGGTTCGGATCCACGGGCGGTAACTGCCGATCGAGGTCGCCGGCAGGCCCGCGGCCAGAGCCTGGATGTCCGCGCCCGAAAGCGCTCCGGCCCAGACGGCGACTTCGTCGAGCTTGCCCGGGTAGGAGCTGCTGCCGTTGGCTCCGCTGCCCAACCACAGCGATCGGATGGCCTGGAGTGGCGTCGCTCCCGCGCCGCTGTGCCATAGGGTTCCATTCTGCCAAATCTCCTTTCGCGGTCCGTCTTTGAGGAAGACATAATGGTTCCATTGGCCGCGCCAGCGCGAGGAGTTCAGTTCTTGGCGCGAGATGCGAGTGTCACCGGCGCAGCATCCGGAGGTGTCGAAGTAGATGACGTTGTCGGACCAGGGCAGGTGGACCTGGATGCTGCGCGAATCGCTGGAACCAGTTCCGCTGTCGAACCAGAACACACTGTGGTTCATCGGGAGCTTCGGGCCCCCAAAGGTCCACAGGCTGATCGTCACGCGGTCTCGGGCTTGCAGCAGATCGAAGGCCCCTCGGGCCGCGGCGTCCACCCGGACCGAGGCTTCAGTGCCGCCCGAACCCAAGTCCAATGCCCGGTCGCCAGGCTTGCCGGATCGCCCGCTGCCTGAGGCCGTGAACCCGGCCGGGCCGATGAGTGTTCCGTGGGCCTTGCGCCCGCTGGAGTCGAAGGCGGTCCGCCCTTGCGAGATGTCATCGAAAGTCCAGTAGCCGAGCAAGGTCTCGCCGAGATCGTCAGACAAGTCGTCGTAGCCGACGGCGGCGGTGGCGGGCAACCAACCGGAGTCGTCGAAGGGCTCGCGGATGCCGTTCCAGTCGACGACGACATCGGGTGGCGATGGCAGGCTCAGGCGGGACGCTCTCGAATCCTCCACCCGCAGTGCTGCCGTTTCCTGAAGCCCGGTACCGAAGGAGACATCCGGACGCTGTGCTGGATAGCTGGGGGCAAAGGCCGTGGCAGGGGCATTGCCTGTGGGCGGAAACAGGGCGAGGTATTCTCCACTGGCGTTGAGTTTGAAATTGGTGTGCAACGGTCGCCCGGCAACGACGCGGTTTTTGCCCGAGGCGAAGACCATCAGACGCCCCCCGCCCCGCAACACCACCCCTTCCGGAAAACGCCATTGTCCTGGGGAGCTCGCTCGATCGGTCAGACGCCAGCCGGCGAGGTTTAAAGCGCCTAGTTTCGGATTGCTGATCTCGATCCAGTCGGAGGTGTCGCCGTCTTCGTCGCGCAATCCGGTGGCGTTGTCGGCCAGGAATTCCGAAATCACCGCCTGTGGTCGGGCGGTGAAGGCCCATCCACCGACAAGGATGGGCAACAAAATGCGGCCGAGTCGGGACAGAACTCCTGGCACAGAGGGGCGCATGGCGGTAAGGCCGAGCCTATCAATGGCCGTCTGCGATGTCTTGCCCCAACCGGGATCTCAAGCGGAGCTGCGAAAGCGTGGGCAGCGTGCGTGAGTGGTTGTTATTGAGCCGCTGGCAGACGCGTCAGGATGGCGTCCCAGAAGCGGATCCGTTCTTCGATGGCCGCAGTGGCCGCGTTCGCTGCTTCATCCCACTTCTGTGGATCCTCCCCGCAAAGGCGATCCATCATGCGTCGGGCCAGCTGTCCGTGGTGCCCACCGTCGAGGGCGATGTGCCGCTCGAGGTAGTACCGCAACAAGCCGAACTGGGAATGCCCCGATGCGACCAGCGTGTTCACCAGTGGCAGGAACATTTCCGGGATCACATCTTCCCGTCCGTAGGTGAAGGCGGCAGCCGTTTCGTGGAGTTGGCCGGTGCAAGCCAGCTTCAAGGTGAACCCGGTGAATTCTCGAACGCCCGCAGGCAGTCCGGTTCGTGCAAGGGCTGATTCCGGTGATTCGCCTGCCTGGATGGAGTTCAAGAAGGCATCGATCGCCGAAGTGTCGGCGCCGGCCTCGCGCATGGCTCGGTGATAGAGTTCGAAGTGGCTGAAACGCTCGCCATCGGGTCCAAGATCGGATTCTTCGCCGCAGACGATTTCGTTGATGAGAAACCGCACTTCCGAATCACCCACGGGCATCCAGGGAAGTTTTACGCAGGTCAGGTCCCGCTGCAGCCGTTTGAGCAACGACATGAAATCCCAGACGGCGAAGACGTGGGACTCAAGGAAGGTGCGGATCGCTGCCGGTCGGTCCACACGTTGGTAGATCGGGTGCTGCAGCAGGCGCAGACGCACCGCTTCTGTGCGGGAGTGAATGAGGTCAGGACGTATTTCCATGGATGACGCAATCACAAGCACCAATCGCCCGGAAAACCACTGGGGTCAACGGGGCCCTGGAAACGGAGTCAGAAGATGAACCGATGGCTCTGGCTCACTGGTGACCTTGGATGGATGCACCGGGCGATCCACCGAACCGCACTTGGGAGCGGGGGGTGAGTGTCAGTTCGTGATCGGTGAACTTCAGCGTGTAGGTCGTCTGGAAGGGAGTACCACGGGCACAGATCTTGATGGTCCAGGTGTCGTCCGAGGTCCACGCAGCGCTCGCGCCGAGAGCTTCGTCCCCGAAGGAGCCGATGGGCCCGCGCGGGGCATCGCCCAAATGTCCATGGCCGGTCATCCAACGGGCATGACCGCAGCGGAGCGACTCTGTTTTGCCAGAAAAGGTACGGGTCAAGAGCCACCCCTCCGGCCCGGAGGCCTCCAGGGTGAGTGATTCGAGGCCGCTGTCATTGGTCCCAAATCGGAAGGTCTTGCCCAGCACGGCACTCGCGACGGGTGAGGTGGTGCCGCCCGAGGGCATGCGGACCTGAAGTCCCAGCAAACGACGCTCCAGGCGTTCCCGGGCAGAGGCATCGGCTTTCAGAGGGGCCTTGTGGAAGGCCGGCAGCAGGGTGTCCCAAAGTTGGTTGAGAAGGCCCGCCATGTCGCTGACGCCGCTGGTGACCGCGATGACCGCGTCGTGTTCCGGTAGGACAATGCAGAACTGGCCGAAGGCTCCGTCGCCGCGGAAGGCCCCGTGCCGACAACGCCAGAACTGGTAGCCGTAGCCTTGTTCCCAATCGCTGTCCGGGTTGCTGCCGTTGGACATTTGCCGGGAAGTCGCAGTGCGCACCCAGTCGGCATCAATTCGTTGTCGGCCTTCCCACTTGCCGCCTTGCAAGTAGAGTTGCCCGAACTTGGCGATGTCTTCCGTGCGTAGTCGCAAGCCATAGCCGCCCAGACTGATGCCTTGGAAATTGGTGTCCCAACGCGCCCCGGTGATGCCCAAGGGAGCCAAGAGGCGAGGTTGCAGGTATTCGAGCGTCGACATCCCGCTGACCTTCTGGACCAGTGCCGACTGCATGAAGGTGGCCGGCGTATTGTATTTGAAATGGGTGCCCGGCTTGTGGGGAACCGGTTGGGCTAGAAAAGACCGGGCTGATATCTGACCGGGAGCGATTGTAGGCTCGTCTTGATGACCCGTGCTCATGGTCAGGAGGTCCCGGACTCGCATGGCTTGGAGATTTCCGCTGGGTTTTTCCGGGCCGTCCGATCCCAAGTGCTTCAGCACCGGATCTTCCACACGCAGCAATCCCTCTCCGACGGCCAGGCCAACCGCGGTCGAGGTAAAGCTTTTGCTGAGAGAATACAGCTCGTGCGGGGTTTCCGCGTCATACGGCCCCCACCAACCTTCGGCCACCACATACCCATGTCGGACAATCATCAGGCTGTGGACCTGTTCCACCCGGTCGAGGGTGTCGATGGCCGACAATAGCGCGGCCGATGAAACCCCCTGACGCTCCGGAGCGCTGCGCGGCAGGTGGGCTGTGGCCGCCTGAAGGCACGGGCCCGAGTGCAGAACCCAGGCGACCGTTGCGGCCGCCCAAGCCTGACACACCGTGCTGAACTGGGGGATTTTCATGCTGAAGGTTGGCCGTAAACCGATTCCATCGACAAGAACGGTCCGCATTTCCAGTCATCGAGTGAGACGGACAAAAGTTTCAACAGAGGGTCGGAGAAAGCTAGCCGTACCCAGTGCATCGGATGTTCGCTGGACTCCATTGTTGGATCGCCAATCCTTTCATCTGAGGTGCTCTTCAGATTGTGCCGTTTCACCGAGGAACTGGTGGGCAATGCCATTCGTCATGGTGGCACCC
Source organism: Akkermansia muciniphila (assembly GCA_945883815.1). Classification (GTDB taxonomy): domain Bacteria; phylum Verrucomicrobiota; class Verrucomicrobiia; order Limisphaerales; family UBA9464; genus SXXZ01. Next base: position 8,996 of record CAMCYJ010000015.1, read on the forward strand.
AGATCGTGCGGATCCATCTTGGGGCTGACGCCGCGCTTTCCACGGTCTGGGTGACCGTGGAAGACGATGCCAAGGGGTTCGACCCCGACAATCACTCCGAAGGATTTGGCCTTCAGAACATGGGTGGATTTGCCCGTCGTTCCAAGGGGTCCTTGAGCATTGTGCGGCGTCAACCTCGGGGCCTGAGCATCCGGCTCAGTATCCCGGTTACTCCTGGCAAGCAGACGGCCGTTGTCAGTTCCGACCTCTCTCAGTGAGGGTCGCTCCTCGGCCTCGGTGGCTGAAACGGCTTTAAGCCCCCTCAATGCTGCTTCCAGACAATCCGCGCGACGCTGTCGTTGGTGGAACTCTTGGTCCCGCCACCATGGGTGATGAAATAAACAGCGCCGTCTTTGCCCAACTGCATGGCCAGTGGGCCCGCCGGGAGCCCTTGAAGGAAGGCCTCACCCGGACCAGGCTTTCCGGTCTTGGGATTCACCGCGGCCGTGCGTATGGATTTGCGGGCGAAATCGGCATAGAAGAGCGCTCCCTGGTACTTCTCGGGGAAGCCCTGGCCTGAGGCGGCCGGGCGGTAGATCAAAGCGCCGACGCAGGAGGCACCGGTGTTGCGTTGGTATTGGAACCAGGGGTCGGTGAAGCCGTCCACGTGGTTGGTTCGCGTGAGGGTTTGCATGCCGGCACCAAAGACCTTCGGCCAGCCGAAGTTGGCTCCCGGGACGATGCGGTTCACCTCGTCGTAGTCATCGCTCAGGTCGCCGCCATTTTCGGCCGCCAAAATGAGGCCGGTGGGTGCGTCGTAGGTCAGCGACCACGGTTGACGGTGTCCGCGGGTGAAGACGCGCGGGTCGGCTCCGGGGGTCTTTACGTGCGGGTTGTCCTTGGGCACCGAGCCATCAAAACCGACTCGGAGGACTTTTCCGCGCGGGTCACCCAACGATTGAGCCTTGTTGTTGGGGTCGTCGCAGTATTTGCGGAGATTGGCGTTCTGGTTGTTCTCACCGGTGGTGATGTAGAGCACCCGTTCCTTCGGATGGGCCAGCAAAGCGCCGCCCACGTGCTGACCGGCTTGGTCGCCCTCCCATTCCACCAGCGGCTTCTCGCTGCCGGGGTCGATTCGTGAGGCGGCTCCGCTACCGGTCACAGTCCAGCGTGAGACCCGAGCCACGTATTTATCCTTCGGAGCATTGGTGAGATGGTAGGCCAGAAACACATGCGGAGTGCGCGGGAAATCCGGATGGAACGCGATGCCGTGCAATCCGCGATCGCCGCTCACCTCGGTTGCCACCGAGCCGACCGATTGAGCGGCGCGCGTGCTGGTGTCGATGCGCCAGAGTTGGCCCGTGCGACCCGTCACCCAAGCAGCCCCATCGGGAGCGAACGCCATCTCCATGGGTTCGCTGACCACCTCGGGACCGGCGACGGTCTCGATGCCGAATCCGGCTGGGAGGTTCACTTCGGCCAGGGCAGCCGCAGAAAGTGTGAGAGTGGCGATGACAGCCGCGAGGATACGATGACGGTAGGACATAACGTTCGGGGACTATCCAAATACTGAGGAGCTGATGGTTGAGAAGCAATCCCCACCGTCGCATCCAGAATCGGAAATCGAATTCCGGCATCACAAAAGACCCACGCGGGCTGCTTGCACAGAATTCCCGTCGTCGGCGTTGACGAACCCGCAGTTCGAGGGGCATCACGGTGGGGAGTCACCCCGTCCGTTGTTGGCCGCTTGAAAGGCTGTCCCCCAATTCCAAATCCCATTTCGCCTCATGAGACTACCCACGTTGACCCAGATCACCTTGTTCATCTTGTCGGTCCCCATGTCTGCCTGGGCCGCATCGGGCACCACGGTGCGCACGGTTCATTCCCAACCCAGTTGCATCATCGCCACCAAGCAGGTGGAAGTGGCGATCACCCGCCGTGGGGGCCACATGGCTCCGGTCACGTTCTTCAGCGACAGCGACCGGCCGGTGCGACCTTACCACATCACGCCGTGGCAGCTTGAAAAGCCTTCGGCGATGCCTGCGCCGGTGCTCATCACGTTGCGCGGTGATTTCTTTTGCCTGCCCTTCGGAGGCAATTCGGAAACGGTCGCCGGCGAGAAGCACCCGCCCCATGGTGAAATTGTGGGCGAACCTTGGAAGGTTGTTGGAACACGGCGCGCCGGAAAGGTCACGACCTTGACCCTCGACTTCGAGACCCGTGTCCGACCTGGGCATGTCACGAAGGAGTTGTCATTGGTGGACGGTGAAAACGTTGTTTATACCCGGCATACCCTTCAAGGGTTCTCCGGGCGGGTGCCGCTGGGTCATCATGCCACCTTGGCCATGCCCGAGAAGGAAGGGTCCGTGCGCATAGCGACCAGCGCCTTCCGCTGGGGCATGACGTGTCCGTCCCTCTTCAGCGATCCGAAGCAGCGGGAATACCAAGCACTGCTTCCGGGTGCGCAATGGGCCGATTTGACCCGGGTTCCTGTCGCCTGGAAGGGAACGCCCGACGCCGACCTGACCCGATTGCCCGCCCGATATGGCCATGCCGATCTCGTCCAACTGGTCAACGAACCGTGGGAGAAGACCGGGGGCCCCGCCTGGACGACTGCGACCTTCACGGACGAAGGGTATCTGTGGTTTTCCCTCAAGGATCCGGCGGTGCTCAACAGCACCGTCTTCTGGATGGAAAACCATGGGCGTCACGGGCATCCGTGGAATGGTCGCAACAACTGTCTGGGCTTGGAGGACGTGACGGCCTGCTTCGCCGATGGCCTTGCCGCATCGACCCGGGACAACCCGCTCACCCGGCTAGGTGTCCCGACCGCCATTGCGTTGAGTCCGACCCAGCCCACCCGTGTGAATTACATCCAGGGGGTGGCGAGGATTCCGTCCGGATTCGACGTCGTTCAGAAGCTTGAATTTGCGCCCGGTGCTGTGACGTTCCTGTCCACCTCCGGCCAGCGTGTCACCATTCCGGTGCACCATGAATTCGTGAGAACCGGAACGCTTTGACCTCATTCATCCATCCCGCACCGTCCCATCGCATGAAATACTTCCAACGCGCTCTCATGGCTTGCCTCCTCGCTCTCCTGGGCGGATGCGGAGACAAGGCGGTCGATTCGAGCCAACCGGCCGCATCGGCTTCGAAGGTGCAGGGAACCATCGGCGTCTCGCTGCTCACCCTCGACAACCCCTTCTTCAAGGTCATCGGAGACAGCATCACGGCCGAGGGTAAGAAATACGGCTACGAGACGGTGGTGGTCAGCGGTGACAAGGACGTCGCCAAGCAGGGGAATCAAATCAAGGACTTCATCGTCAAGAAGGTCAGCGCCATCGTGCTGAGCCCCTGTGATTCCAAGTCGATTATCCCGGTCATCCAGGAGGCCAACGCGGCCGGGATCCCGGTGTTCACCGTGGACATCCCCTGCAATGAACCCGGCGTGAAGATCGTCACCCAAATCGCCACCGACAACGAAGGCGGCGGACGGGAAGCCGGTCAGGCCATGATTGAGGCCCTCGGCGAGGCCGGCGGCAAGATTGCGGTGCTGCATTTCAAGCAGGCCGAATCCTGCCAGTTGCGCGTGAAGGGTTTCATGGAGGTGATTCGTGCGCACAACGCGGGTGGTAAATCGAAGATCGATGTGGTCACCGAGCTCGAGAGCGGTGCGGCCAAGGATTTGGGATACAAGGCGGCCGAGGATGCCTTGCAGGCGCACCCGGATCTTCGTGGCATCTTTGCCATCAACGACCCGGCCGCACTTGGTGCGCGCGCTGCGTTGGAAAAGGCGGGCAAAACCCAAGTGCTCATCATTGGCTTCGATGGCCAACCCGAGGGCAAGCAGGCCATCAAGGACGGCAAGATCTACGCCGATCCGATCCAGTTTCCCGACCAGATGGGAGTCCGCATGGTGGATGCGATTTTGCGCCATTCCAAGGGTGAGACGCTGCCGGCGCAAATGCTCATTCCCACTCGCCTCTATCGGAAGTCCGACGCCCAAAAAGATCCCACCCTCCACTGATCCCGATCCCTTCATCGACCCATGAGCCAATCCCATCATTTCCTCCACGAACTCGTCGGATCCATGTCCCAGGGGGCCGACGGCAATCCCACGGTGGCGATGGTCGAGGCGGCCTTCCGGCACCACGGGCTGCACTGGCGCTACATCAACATGGAGGTCTCGCCCGCGGACCTCGGTGCCGCCGTGAAGGGGGCCAGGGCCATGGGTTTCCGGGGCTTCAATTGCAGCCTCCCGCACAAGGTCAGCGTCATTGCCCACCTCGACGGTCTGGGTCAGTCCGCCGCGGTGATGGGGGCGGTAAACTGTGTGGTGCGGCGGGAGGGGCGCCTCATTGGTGAGAACACCGACGGGAAGGGTTTCCTCAAGTCCCTGGAGACCGTGATCGATCCTCAGGGCAAGTCGGTGGTGCTGTTCGGAGCCGGTGGCGCGGCACGGGCCATTGCTGTGGAACTGGGTCTCGCGGGCGTGCGTCACATCACGATCGTCAACCGTTCCGGGGAACGCGGAGCCGAATTGGTGAACTTGCTGCGTGAACAACTCCAACTCGATGCCCAACTCGTCGTCTGGGATGGAAGTTACCCCATTCCGGAGGGTACCGACGTGGTGATCAACGGCACGTCCATCGGGCTGTATGATCCCGAGGCGCGACTGGAGATCAATCTCGACACCCTTCGCCCCGGCATGGTGGCCGCGGATGTGGTTTTCAACCCGGTTCGGACGCGCTTCCTGATCGAGGCCGCCTCCCGGGGTTGCCGCCCGCTCGACGGGTTGGGCATGCTCGTCAACCAAGGCATCGTGGGTATTCAATATTGGACGGGCATTGATCCTCACGCCGCGGTGATGCGTCAGGCCTTGGAGTCTGCCATGGGCGTATGAGCCTGCCGAGTCCGTCTGTGTCGCTGAGTTCGACGAATCCGACGAACCTACCCCTGTTGTCCCTGAGCGGGATCGTGAAGTCCTTTCCTGGCGTTCGGGCCCTGCGGGGGGTGGACCTGCAACTCAACGCCGGAGAGGTGCTGGCGGTGTTGGGTGAAAACGGCGCGGGCAAGAGCACCTTGATGAAAATCATCGGAGGCGCCCATGCCGCCGATGCGGGCACCTTGGCTATCGACGGACAGGAGCAACGATTTCAATCCCCGCAAGAATCTCGCACAGCCGGTGTGGCGGTGATTTATCAGGAGTTCAACTTGGTTCCGGCGCTCACGGCGGTGGAAAACATCTTCCTAGGCCAGGAGGAGACCACCGGTGGCTTCCTGGCCCGCAGCCAAGAACGGGAACAAGTGTCGGCCCTGTTCCAACGGATGGGCGTCGACGTGGACTTGGATGCGCCCTGCCGCCGGCTCAGCACCGCCCAGCAGCAGTTGGTCGAAATTGCCAAAGCCTTGATCCACAAGGCTCGGATCCTCGTCATGGACGAACCCACGGCCGCGCTGACCTCCCACGAGGTGGAGAAGCTCTTCATCCTCATGCGGGAATTGCGGCGTCAAGGAATGGGGATCCTCTACATCAGCCACCGGCTGGAAGAGGTGTTCACCATCGCCGATCGGGTGACCATTTTGCGCGATGGGGGCAATGTCTCCGACTGCCCCATCCATGCCATCACCCGCGATCAAATGATCGAACGCATGGTGGGACGACCGCTGGACCAGGAATTCCCCTCCCGTCGTGTCAAACGGGGCGGTCCGCGGCTCGAGGCGTTGGGCTTGCGCCGGGGAAAAGCGGTCCAAGGCGTTTCCTTTCAGGTGCACCAAGGTGAGATTCTGGCGCTGACTGGACTGGTTGGGGCCGGCCGCACCGAGACGGTCCGGTTGTTGTTCGGGGCCGATGCCAGAGACGCCGGCGAGATCCGGCTGGATGGCCAGGTTCTCGACATCCGGTCGCCCCGCGACGCCATCGAGGCTGGCATTGGACTCTTGACCGAGGACCGCAAACTGCAAGGTCTGGTGCTGAGGCATCCGATCCGGGAGAACTTCGGCCTGCCCAACCTGCGTCGGTGGTGCCGGCGCGGCTTTGTGCAGCACCGGCGGGAGAGCGCCGAATTGGACCGTTACATCGCGGCCCTCCGCATTCGCTTGTCCAACCCGGAGGAGCGTGTTGGCAACCTCTCGGGCGGCAATCAGCAGAAGGTGGTGTTGGCCAAGTGGTTGGCCCGCGACTGCGAGGTGCTGATCTTCGACGAGCCGACTCGGGGAATTGATGTCGGCGCGAAGTACGAGATTTACCTGCTCATGAACGAACTCGTGGCCGCCGGAAAATCCATCGTGATGATCAGCTCTGAATTGCCGGAGGTGCTGGGGATGGCCGACCGGATCCTGGTTCTGCACGAAGGCCGGATCACCGGCGAAATCACCGATGTGGCCCACGCCACCCAGGAACAAATCCTCCAATTGGCCCATGCCTGAACCCATGAAACCTGCACGATGGCTGGCCGACTACGGCATGATTTTGGTCTTGGTGCTGCTGTGCGCGTTTTTCAGCGTGGTGACGTACAGCGAGCAATCGCCCACAGGCGAGGCCGCTGCGCGCCAGGTGGTCGAGGCCGTGTTGAAGGCGGTCCCCAATGGAGCCCGCGTCTTGGTGGTAGCCAGCGACCAGCCCGGAGATGCGGTCTTCGCGGCTCGGGTCGAACGCGACTTGAAGGCTGCCGGAGCACAAGTCCTGGCGTCCGTGACCGGTGAACCCCGGAACGCCCGCGAGGCCCTCCAGAAAATCCAGGCGGCCGGTGGATCCCTGAATGCCGTCGCCGCCACCCGCGTGGCCGGAGGTTGGCGGGTCTTCACCGACCTCGCTTCCGATTTTCCGTCGCTGGGATCGCCTCGGATGATCACACCCGCCAGCTACCGGTGGCCCCATTTCCTGAAGTCCGAGAACCTGTTGAACATCGCCAATCAAATTGCCGTGATCGCCATCGTGGCCATTGGCATGACCTTGGTCATCATCACTGGCGGCATTGATTTGTCCGTGGGGAGCCTCATCGCGCTGTCGGCCGTGTTGGCGGCGGGTTTCATCCGCGACCGGGCCGGGGGCGTGAGCGCCTCGACGGGCGGCATGGTGCTCGGGTGCCTTCTGGCGATTCTGGTGTGCGGGGCGGTCGGAGGTTTTTCCGGCCTGATGATCACCCGATTCGCCATCCCGCCCTTCATCGTGACGCTGGCCATGATGCTGGTTGGCAGTGGCTTGGCCTACATCCTGGCTCAGGGGCAATCGATTTATCAAATTCCCGACTCGTTCGTCTGGCTCGGGCGCGGTGCGGACCTCTTCGGACTTCCCAATGCCGTGGTGCTCCTGCTGGTGCTGTACGCCTTGGCCCAGTTGCTCATGTCGCGCATGAAGCTCGGGCGTTACTTGTACGCCGTGGGCGGCAATGCGGAGGCGGCGCGGCTTTCGGGCGTGCCCGTCCGTCGCGTGCTCCTCTTCGCCTATGTGGCCAGTGGGTTACTGGCGGGGTTGGGGGGCGTGATCATGGCGTCGCAGCTCAAGAGCGGATCACCGACCTATGGCAACATGTATGAGTTGTACGTGATCGCCGCCGTCGTCGTGGGCGGTACGAGCCTGAGCGGGGGTGAGGGCCGGATGCTGGGGACGTTGACTGGAGCCTTCACCATCGCCGTCATCCAGAATGGCATGAACCTGACCAACGTGGAGAGTTACACCCAGAAGGTGGTGCTCGGGTTGGTCATCTTGGGGGCCGTGCTCCTCGACAAATTGCGTCAGGGCCGCTGGGCCCGCTGAACCGGTTGAACCCGTTGAATCTTTTCCAAACCGACCTGCCTTTCCGTCCCATGAAAAAACTGAAGACACTCCTTACCGTGGCGTTCGCTGTGGCGACTGCCTTGGTCGCGCACGCGGCCGACGACGTGCTGATCGCCGATTTCGAAGGCCCCGACTACGGCGCGTGGAAGGCTACTGGCGAGGCGTTTGGCAGTAGCCCGGCGCGCGGTGCATTAGCCGGGCAGATGCAGGTCGAGGGTTTCCTGGGGAAGGGGTTGGTCAACACATTCCGCGGTGGCGATGACGCGACCGGTGCCTTGAGTTCACCGCCCTTCAAGATCGAGCGGCGCTTCGTCGCCTTCCTCATCGGCGGGGGTCACAACGAGCAGAAGCTCACCCTGCAATTGCTGGTGGATGGCCGGGTGGTCCGTTCGGCAACAGGACCGAATGACCGCAGCGGCGGCAGCGAAGCGTTGGCTCCCGACTCGTGGGATGTCTCCGATTTGGCCGGTCAGACGGCATCCATTCGCATTGTCGACGAGGCCAAGGGCGGTTGGGGGCACCTCAATGTGGATCACCTCCGGCAAACCGACACCCGACCGAAAGGCCTGCAGAAGAACGTCGAGCGGTCCATTCCGGTGACGGCCCGTTATCTGCACCTGCCCATTCGCAACGGGGCTCCCAAGCGCGTGGTGACCTTGATGGTGGACGGGAAGCCCGTCGTTCGGAATGACATCGAGTTGGCCGATGGTTCCGCCGATTGGTGGGCGCCCATGGACGTGTCGGCCTGGCGGGGCAAATCCATCACCCTCCGTGTGGACGCATTGCCCGCCGATTCCACGGCGTTGTCGGCGATCGAACAGGGCGACGGTTTCAAGGACGAGGGATCGCTGTACCGCGAGCCGTTGCGCGGGCAGTTCCATTTTTCGCCGAAGCGCGGTTGGAACAACGATCCGAACGGGATGGTCTTCTACAACGGCGAGTACCACTTGTTCTTCCAGCACAATCCGTACGGTTGGGATTGGGGCAACATGCACTGGGGTCATGCTGTCAGTTGCGATCTCGTCCACTGGGACGAGCTCGGAGACAAGCTCCTGCCCGACGACATGGGACCGATGTTCAGCGGCAGCGCCGTGGTGGACTGGAAGAACACCAGCGGCTTCGGCAAGGACGGAAAGCCGCCGCTCGTGCTCATTTACACCGCCGCCGGGAATCCCACGGTGCAGTGCATCGCCTATAGCACCGACGGCCGCAAGTTCACCAAGTTTGCGGGCAACCCGGTTCTGAAAGAGATCACCGGAGGCAATCGCGACCCCAAGGTGATGTGGCATGAAGCTTCCCGGAAGTGGGTGATGGTGCTCTACGTGGAGTGGCAGAAGAAGCACACCATCCACTTCTTCAACTCGCCCAATTTGCGCGATTGGAGCCTGACCCAAATCGTCGAGGGCGATGCCCCCGGCAAACCCTATCTCTTCGAATGCCCCGACTTCTTCGAGTTGCCTGTGGATGGCGACCCGACCCGTCGGAAGTGGGTGCTACTCGCAGCCAACAGCGCTTATGCCGTGGGCACCTTCGATGGCGCTCGCTTCATGCCCGAGCAGAGCAATTTGGCCGGTCAGCGAGGTAAGGGTTTCTACGCGCCTCAGACCTTCAGCGACATTCCGGGTGCCGATGGTCGTCGCATTCAAATGGGTTGGTTCCAGACCGCCACTAAGGGCATGACCTTCAACCAGTCCATGACCGTGCCGCTGGAACTCCGGTTGCTGACCACGGCGGACGGGCCTCGATTGACCTTCACGCCGGTGCGCGAGTTGGAGGCGCTGCGGGCCGGCTCCCAACGCCTGGGTTCGCTGTCGTTGGCTCCGGGCGCGAAGAATCCGCTGGCGAAGGTGCAGGGGGAATTGCTCGAAGTCCGTGCCGTCCTGAAACCCGGCCCGGCGACCAACATCGTGTTCAGCATTCGCGGAGTCCCCGTGGTTTACGACGTGAAGCAGCAGGAACTGGTGGTGGCCCAACATCGCGCGCCGGCGCCGCTGCACGACGGCACCTTGGACTTGATCATCTACTGTGACCGCACCGGCCTGGAGGTCTTCGCCAGCCGCGGGCTTTGCTACGTTCCCATGCCCGTCCAGCCGAAGTCCGAGGACCGTTCGCTTTCGCTGGAGGTCCAGGGAGGTGCCGTCGCCTTCAAGAACCTCGAGGCTCATGAACTGCAATCTGCCTGGGCTGCGCGGAAAGTCGTGACGCCGGCGGGTTCAGTTTCTCCGGCCCGTCCGGCGTTCCCGGCCAGCCCGACGCGGCCATGAACTTCGGATCCTGCCGCTACTTTTGCATCGGCCTCGGGGAAGTTCTTTGGGACCTCTTGCCGGGCGGTCGCCAATTGGGCGGAGCGCCCGCCAACTTCGCCTACCATGCGCATGCGTTGGGAGCCGAGTCCCTCGTGGTTTCGCGCGTGGGCCGTGACGATCTGGGTCGGGATCTCCTCGAGCGCCTGACTGCTTTGGGTCTCGCGACCTCCGGGATCTCCGTCGATCCAGTTGCGCCCACCGGGACCGTGAGCGTGACCCTCGATTCGTCGGGGCAGCCCGCTTACACCATCCACACCGACGTTGCCTGGGACTTTCTGGAGGCCGGGCCAGAGGTTTTGCGAGTCGCGGCTGGCGCTGATGCGGTGTGCTTCGGGACATTGGCCCAGCGCCACCCGGTGGCCCGCGAGTCCATCCGGCGCGTGCTGCAGGCGACTCGGCCTGAAGCCTTGCGCATCTTCGACATCAATCTCCGCCAACGGTTTTGGTCGCGGGATGTGATCGTCGAGTCATTGGCATTGGCCAATGTGCTGAAGTTGAATGACGAGGAGTTGCCCATCCTCGCGGAACTGCTCGGTGGGTCAGGTGACGACGATCAGGGACTGTTGGCGTGGTTGGCCCAGCGATTCGATTTACGGGCCGTGGCCCTGACGCGAGGGGCTCGTGGCAGTCTCGTGTGGACGGCGGGCCGCAGTTGGGACTGGCCCGGTTCGGACCTCCAGGTGGCCGACACCGTGGGTGCGGGTGACAGTTACACGGCGGCCCTCGCACTGGGATTACTGTCGGGCACGGCGCCTGAAGACATTCTCCGCATCGCCCATCGCGTCGCAGATTTTGTGTGCACCCAGCCCGGGGCCACACCGCCCATGCCTGCGGGTTTCGCTGCTGAATTTGTGGGCCCGAGAAGGACCTAGGGAGATACTTCGGGAAACCGACGTTGAAGCTGGTGCGCGGGGCGGGGGTCGAACCCACAACCTTCGGCTTCGGAGACCGACGCTCTATCCAATTGAGCTACCCGCGCAACCGAGACGTTCACCTTAAGAATCCCCCCATGGCAGGGCAACTGTTAGTTCTGGCCCTTGTTGGTTCTGACCCGGGTTTGGCCCGCGTGCGTTGCCGATGGCCTGCATCCCAACAGAAGGAACCGCCTGAGAGATTCGTATTGCCGCCCCAACCGGCACGTTGAGACGTTTTGAAAACTGAGGGAACGAGGCCGCGCTGAGGCGGCTTAAACAGCGTTGGCGTTGAAAATATGAAACATTTTAGTTCCGCACTCTTCATAGGGATCTGGGCATTCCTGTTCAGAGCATACGAGCCGAGCGACTTCACGTTGGCTTTGGTAGACACGTTTGGCATAAACAGAGCCCATTCAGACCCCACTGCTTGGTGGATGTTCATTCCTTTGGTGATAGGGTTGTATTTATTCGTGGCTGTTGAACTCGAGCGATGGCGGAAGAGACAGTAAAGCCACTTAAGCGGTCCAGCGAACGGGAGCCAGCCGATTCGCGCAGAGACAAATCGGACGTCACCGGCCGCTGGCTCCCATCGCTGATCTCTGCGTCGGGTAGCAGAAAACTCACCGCCCCATGTCCATCGCGAACGCCTATTCGGCTTGGTCCGTCAGCTACGACTCAGACCGCAATTGGACCCGTGACCTCGATGCTGAGGTGACGAGGCGCCTCCTGACTGGGACCTCATTTCCGGTCGTGATCGAGGCTGGTTGCGGAACCGGAAAGAACACGGGTTTCTTCTGCGATGTCGCGGATGAAGTGCACGCCCTCGATTTCTCAGAAGGCATGCTGAAAGTCGCCCGCCAACGAGTGCTCTCTCCCAAGGTTCGCTTTCATCCAGTGGACTTGTCCTCGGACTGGCCATGCCGTGAAGCCTGCGCCCATCTCGTTTCGTTCAACCTCGTCCTTGAGCACATGGAGTCGCTGACTCCCGTGCTCAAGATCGCCGCACGCTGCCTGGTGCCCGGCGGAACAGTCTTGATCAGCGAGCTTCATCCGTTCAAGCAGTACCAAAACAGTCAGGCGAGGTTCACGGACGCACTCGGTCAAGAGATCAAGGTTCAAGCGTACACGCACCACGTTTCTGACTTCTTCCGTGCCGCCGAAGAAGTCGGATTGGCTCTGGTGAAATTCAATGAGTGGTGGCACCCGGAGGACCCAGCAAGGTCCGTCCCTCGCTTGGCGACCTTCTTGTTTCAGCGTCCAGCGCGAGCTGCTGCCGGAACAGTGTTTATCCGCCAAGGCCCTCCGCCGAGGTCGGCCGCATTGAGGGCTCGAGATTGCGCATCCACTGACGGTGGATCGTCTGCATGATCCGGAACGCATCGATCCGCCCGGCATGGGGGTTTCTGCCTGCTGTGGCCTGGATGCGGGGATTGGTCCGGATGAATCCGGTTGGGAGTTTCTCTGCGGGGTGGCCGGAGGCGGACGGCCGTGTTACCGACCTGCACTGAATCCGTCTGGATCAGGGGTTCAGCTCTCGGGGCTTCCTCCCGAATTGCTGCATGGTCATGCGCCGCAAGGCGTCCGAAGGCCCGGAATCTCGCGCTTCAGGGTTGCCGGTCTCGGAAGCTCTCGCGAATGAAGGTTGCCACCGGGGTCGGATCGTCGAGCCCGTGGGGATGGTGGCCGACTCCCGGCTTGTGGATCACTTGGATTCGCCCACCCAGGGCCTGATACCGGGACTCGATCAGGCCCGTGTTCTCGGCCACGGGCACCACATCGTCGGTGTCCCCAACCACATGGATAAGCCGGACCTTGGCCTTGGCCAGCGGGGCGAGTCGGTCGACCGGGTTGCCGTTGAAGGCCAGTGCCTCCGCTTCGTTTGCGAAGCCGTAGTGGCGCTGCAATTGTGTCCAGTCACCCGCGCTGCCCTTGCCGGTCCCCTTGCCACCGGGCCAACTCTTGAAATCGCACACGGGCGCGTCGCCGTAAATGCACGCCACGCGTTCCGGGTTCTTGGCAGCAAAGCGGTAGGCGTAGAGACCGCCGCGGCTGATGCCCACCAGGGCCACCTTGGGTCCGAGACCGCCACGCTGAAGCACTTGATAGAACGCCTCGAACTGTTCCAGCGCCCGAGGTGAACCAAAGGTGTTGCCGACCTCCAGGTGAACATGGTGGAACCCGTGTTCCAGCAGTTGCAGGACGCCGGTCCGGTCCGTGAACGCGTCGGGGAATTCCAAACACCAGCTCCACGGTTTTCCGGGTGCCGCCTGGCGCGGTTCGACGACCCATGCGGTCGCGCCATCCACGGCGAACCGATGCCGCACGAATCCGTGCCACTGATCCAAGCGGCCGCCCGGCCAGGGCGAGGCGGCCGGATCGCCCTTCGCAGCGGTGGCCGCAGAATGAATCGTTGAGGTCGAGGCGGACGAAGTTGTCTCCTTCGGATCAGCGGCCTTCAGGGCGGTCGATGCGATCAGCAAAAAAGCGCAGCAAAGCCACAGTGCGCAGGGCGGGAAGGGCATGGTGAAACAGAGTCTTTCTGTGGATCCGGAGTCTGTCCATGGGCCGTTCTTCGGAATATCGGTGGCTCTTGTCCGAGAAGTTTTTAGAGAATCTGCGACAAAATCGTTGACGAAACGGGGTAATAGAAAGCACTTTCCGCTCCCCAACGCGGGGGTGTAGCTCAATTGGTTAGAGCGCTGCCCTGTCACGGCAGAGGTTACGGGTTCGAGTCCCGCCACTCCCGCCATTTTCTCCTGCGTTGAAAAACCGGCTTTGAAGCCGGTTTTTTGCTGTCCAGAGGTTATTGGCCTCCAGAGGTATCCATCGACCTCCGGCCCCCACAGGCCCTGAGAGTACGGGATTAAACCCATTGAAACACGGGTCCCGCCGCGTGCCCTTCGGTGATTCAGCCGGTCGACAAGCCCTGACCCAAATGTTCTGCCTGAACCTTCAACCCGTTCAGGATCGCCTCGGTGATCGGTTCCGGGAAGAGTTTGGGGATTTCGGCGCGCACTTCATCCAAGACTCGGGGAGTCTGGTCGAGGATGTCGGCGATGATGGGGCGCATTCCAGACATGCCGCACCGTTTGGCCGTCTCAAGCCAGTGACGGCATTCGATCTCGGCGATCCGGTAATGGCGATTCTTGCCCAGGACTGCCATGGCCAAGGTTGCCTTTTGGGCGGGCAGCTTCCCGCGACCATGTCCGATGACCGGATGGGCCGACAGCACATCATAGCGCGGGGTGAGTTCGTAGTCGCCCTGCGGCAGCAGGAAGAGGCTGAAGTTCTTCGCATGCCCATCGATGGCCGCCAGCAGCCAGAAGATCACCTGGGTACGCAGGAAGCTCGTGCGGTCTTCGTCGGCCCAGAGGGATCCCTGCAGGAGGTCCATGATCTTCAGGATTCCCGGGCCACCATCGACCTCGTATTTGAGGTGGGGAGGCGTCGCCGTGGCCTGGCACAAGTCCTCTTGGGGAAGACGCAGCCACCGGGTTTTGTCCGATGACAACCGGCGGTCGAAGCGTTCGACCACGAGCACCTGATAGTCGCCGAAGCGCCGGATTTTCGAATTCGCCGTCGGGATCCCGTAGGCCTTCAGGATCCGACCACAAAGCCATTCATTCTCGACCGAGGTGGACAAATCCATGCCCTGCGGGCCGGCCCCGATCGGTAATTTGAGGATGTGCGTGGTGGGCGTGGCTCCGGTGGGTCGATGCCAGGCTCCCTCGTGCCAGAGCAGGGCCGTCTTTTCCTGGGCCCCGGCGAGGCTGATGCGGAAGTGATCCTCGGATGGAGAGTCTCCATCCCGCGGGTCCGCCAGGGTTGCGGCCAGCAGCTGGGCGACCTGGGCAGAGCCGAGTCGATCACCCGTGATCCGCGACAGATCTCCGGGCCGGGCATCCTCCGGGAGCAGTTGCAGCGCCCCGACGCAGTCACGTCCGACCGCTTGGAGCAAGTCGAAGGGGGCGATGCTGGGAACCTGAAACCGGCGCTGGATGCGTTCGCGGATCCCTCGGTTGTCGGGAAGGAGATTGTCGAAGAACGCCTCGACCCCGTCCCGGAAGGGTTCGCCGGACGGTCGCAATGGCAGCGACAGCGAAATGGGCCGGGCATGGGGGGAACCCAGCCAACGGTCGTCATAGGCGAATGTATGGGTTCCCCGCGTGGGGGTCCGCCAAAGGCCGACCCGCTCGCCGTTCATCCAAACGGACAGGGCTCTGGAATGACGAGGACGGGGCATGGGTCACCACTCGGTTTTCTGGCCGTCGGGGCCTTTGGGACGGACCACTAGTTCGAGATCCAAGGTCGAGAGGATCCGGTAAATTCGGGACAGGCTGGTGGTCGTGGGGTCCGACTCGATTTGCGAGAGTGCTGCTTGGGACAGGCCGCAATGGGAGCCGACCCCCTTTTGGGTCAATTGCCGTTCATGACGGTACCCTCGAAGAATCGCCCCCAACTGCTCGGGAGTCCGCGCAACGAAATCACTCATATTCGTTAAATCAAATAAAACTAACAAATATTGTAAAACGAATAAACTAAAAGCATTCAGTTTAATGTATCAAAAAACAACGCAGCGCCGTGCCGAGGAAAACCGATGCCGGTGCAGCCACCCGATGCCTCTTACGTCCACGGCGGAGACACCGAACGAGGCCAGGTCACCCCCACTCGGTTCGGTGGACGTCCGATTTTGCCGTTTTTTGGACAACTTCTTCAGCTCGCCGACAGACGGGCTTCAATGTGCGGCCGACGGTGGGACGTTGGTTCGTGCAGCGCGCTTGGATTGAACCACGTTGCGCCGCTGTTCCTGTTCTTTCAGGTATTCGTCCCAATCCACGGCCGGGTCATTGGTGACTTCGCTGCCCACCAGTACTCGCTCTGTCGCCGATTTGACAATTCTCTGACGAATCGACTGCCGCCGGGAGGCAGACTCGCGCTAGAACAGACGAAGCCCTTTTCCCCCACCCCCGATGTCGAACTGGATGAACTGGAGAGACGGACTGCTGCTGGCCGCCATCGTGGGCGCGGTCGTAGCCGGAGCGATGCTCTGGAGGGTCCGCTCACGAGGGCTTGCCCAGCCGGGATCCCAGACCGTGAAGCCGACCCCAGCGCCGACGTGGACGGCGGTGCTCGTGCTGATGCCAGTCCTGGCACTCGCCCTTGTCGGGTTGGTTTCGGTGATCCGAGACAGGGCGACCGTGGAGGAGGAGGCTCAGAAGGATGCGGCAAGATGGGCGCGGAATCTCGCGGCTCAGTTGCAGGTCTCGTGGCCTATTTGGCTGGGAACATTGGAGTCGCAGTTCGGAAAGCTGACGAATGACGACCATTTTGAATGGAGATCTACCGATCCGATCGAAGTGGGATCTCGCCGATCCCCGAATCGACCGAGTCTTGAAGATTTCCAAGTATTGCCTTCCGGGGAACACACCCTTCCTGTGCTGGTGCGCGCGACTCCCCGGGGACTCTTGCATCCGCCGGGCTATCCGACCGTTCCCCAGCCACCGTCCTGGGTCTCGAAACTTTCACCCCGGGTCCAAGCAGCGTTGGAGCGACTGCAAGATCCGCAGCCGTTGCCGACGCAGGAGGTAGAGACCGAATTGCGTGCAGTTATGGCCGGATCCAGAGATCTTTCGGTGGGGCATTGGGCGCGGTTCCTGGCGCTCCGGCGGGCCCCTCAAGGCGACCTGAACGTTCCGTCCCAGCTCTTGGGGTTGGGGTTGAGCGCTCTGAGCAATCGGGTCGAATCGGTTACCGGGCTGCCATTGGGTGCCTTGAGCCTTGAGGAATATGGGCGACGGACTGGTGTCAGCGCCGTCAGAGGCCTCGAATTCGAACTGCTCCGCGGCTTGACGCTGGTACAACCGAGCCTGATGACCCAGAGCTTGTTGGATTCCAATTCTCCGTCCTCGGCGAGGCCTTCGGATCTCAGTGACTTGGAGCGGCGGGGCGACATGGAATTGACTTGGAGGCGGGATGAACTGTCCCGCGAACTCTTTCGATCCTGGAACACCAGCCATGACGATTCCGGTGAGTCCCTGCGGAAGGGTTGGATGGACTGTGGAACGGTTTCCTGGTGGGGATTCA
Source organism: Akkermansia muciniphila (assembly GCA_945883815.1). GTDB lineage: Bacteria > Verrucomicrobiota > Verrucomicrobiia > Limisphaerales > UBA9464 > SXXZ01. The sequence continues at coordinate 26,059 of CAMCYJ010000015.1, forward strand.
AAGAAAAAATAAAAGGCGACGGACAATTTCAGGTGACCTTCTATTCCGCCGACGCCCTGGGCTGGGTCGCAGGCTTGGTGCTGAGGGGGCATGCTTGGGAATGGGATTCGAGGGGTCATCCGAGGCAGATCCTCCCCGTCGGATGGTCCTATTCCGTGGAATTGGACGGTCGCTCTTTAACCCATCCGGTGCTTCCGGAGTCCTCGAAGTTTCCGGTGCTTGCCTCCGAGGCGGGCACCTTCAGCGGCGTCCGATGGCATTCGAAGACCGACCAATTCAAGGTTCTCCCGGAGTCGGAGCATCCCAAGTTCGTGCTGCGGATCCATCTCCAGGATCCCGAGATTGTCTTCGCCGCGCAGCGGCGAAGGCAGTGGCTCTTCGGCGGGCTCATCCTGGCCGCAGCGGCGGTGGCGGGCCTGGCAGCCTGGCAAATGCAGCGCTCCATCCATCGCCAACAGGCGCTCAACGAGGAGCAGTCGAACTTCATCGCCAGCGTCTCCCACGAACTGCGCATACCCCTGGCGACCCTGCGGCTCCTGGCCGAGGGCCTGGCTTCCGGTCGGGTCGCCGAGCCCAACCAGCGCCGCCAGTACGCGGGACTGTTGCTTCAGGAGACTCGCCGCCTCGGTCGGTTGGTGGAGAACGTGCTCGATTTCGGGCGCATCGAGCAGGGGCGTAAGGAATATCAGTTTGAGCCCACCGACCTCGTCCGGCTCGTGTCGGCCACGGTCCGAGCCTTCGAGCCGCTCGCCGCCGAACGCAAGGTTCGCATCGCGTGGACGGAGCCGGTTGATTCACAGTTCGCCGGCAGATCAGAGGCCGTGGTCGAGTTGCTCGCCGATGGCGTCGCCCTGCAACAGGCGCTCTCCAACCTGCTCGACAACGCGTTGAAGCATGCGCCCGAGGGCAGTGTGGTGACGGTCGCCGTCGAAGCAGTGGGCTCACCGTCCGGCGATCTTGCATCAGTCTCCACCCGGCTGCCATCGGTGGTGCGGATCTCGGTGCGTGACGCCGGCCCGGGGATTCCCCCCGAGGATCGTCAGCGAATCTTCGAGCGCTTCTTCCGGCGTGGCTCCGAACTCCGGCGCGAGACGCAGGGCGTGGGCCTGGGGTTGGCCATCGTGCGGCACATCGTCACCGCCCACCGGGGCCGGGTGTGGGTCGACGACACGCCGGGCCCGGGGGCTTGCTTCGTGATGGAATTGCCATGCGGCGAGTTTTCCGACGGACAATCGATCCCAGCAGACGCTTCGCCGTCCCCAAGGCCGATCCATGCCTCGGACATTGCGTCCGATGCGAACCCGGGATCGGATCCCGAGCCTCGGAATCCCGATTCCATTCTCTAAGGCTCAGCCAACTTGAACCGGAACCCGCACCGACGATGTCCCGCATCTTGATCATCGAAGACGAGCCCGCCATGCGCACGGTGCTGACCGACCTGCTCGCGTCGGAAGGTCACCGGGTGATCGCCGCCTCGCAGGGGGCTGACGGTCTCGAGAGGGCCTTGGCCGAGCAGCCCGACTTGATCCTGCTCGACGTGATGATGCCCCGCCTCGATGGGTTCGCCCTCGCGCAGGAGTTGCGGCGTCTGGGGCGTGCCGTGCCGATCTTGATGCTGACAGCCAAGGGCCGCGTGGAAGATCGCGTTCGGGGCCTGGACTCCGGGGCCGACGACTACCTGGTGAAGCCCTTCAGTGGTGACGAATTGCTGGCTCGGGTGCGGGCGCTCCTGCGGCGGTTCCATCGCGGTGCGGCGGCGCCCACGCAGTTGCAGTTGGGGGACGTGGCGGTGGACTTCGCTCGACTGGAGGCCCGTCGTGGTGGCCGACTGCTGCACCTCACCGCCAAGGAGTTCGGCCTTCTCCGCTTGCTGGCCGAGACCCCGGGCGAGCCGGTGTCGCGCGAGCGTTGCCTGGACGTGGTCTGGGGTGTCGGGGCTTTCCCCACGACCCGGACGGTCGACACCCACATCGCCAGCCTGCGTGCCAAACTCGAGCCCGGTTCGCCCGTGGACGGGGCTGCGAGATTCTTCAAGACCGTGCATGGGGTCGGGTACCGTCTGGATCTCGGGCTGGACTCGGCGAAAGATCCGGAATCCGGATCTGTGTCGGTGCCGGGCCCCGGTTTGGATCCCGAGCTGGAGGCGGCACCCAGCCGACCCGAAGCGGCTCCGATCTCTCAAGTCGATGCGGTCTCGCGGCCCGGAAAGGGAAGGAAGCCATGACTCGCCTGTGCCATTGCCTGCCTGGCCCAAGGGCCCGAGCCGCTCGGGTTTGCTTCGCTCCGATTTTGCCGTTCCCTGACACTTCCACCGCCCACCGCGGGCATCCTGACTCCATGAATTCATTGCGTATCCCAGTGCTGCTGTCGGTCTTCTTCGGCTTGCTGCTGACGCTCCGGGCCGCAGATCCACTGTCCGAGGCCTTCCAGCGAGGCCTGCTCGCCGAGGAGACCCGCGCCGACTTCCAGGCCGCCAGCGCAGCCTACGGCGAGGTGATCCGATTGGCCGACGCGCAACGCGACCTCATCGCCACCGCCCTGTTCCGCCTCAGCGAAACCCAACGCCGCCTGAGCCGCACCAATGACGCCATCGCCGGCTACCACCGCCTCATCCGCGAATTCAGCACCCAGACCAACCTCGTCACCCTCGCCACCGAACGACTGCAAGCCTTGGGTGGCGCGGAGACTCCGCAGAAGTCCCGGGACCCGAGCTCAAGTCTGGCGGCTCCCCTGAAGTCGGACGAGGGGGCCACGGATCCGGAGTCACGGGAGTTGGAGCGATTGCGGCGGATGCTGGTCAACAGCCCCGACCTGATCGATGCGCCCCAAGGCGAGAACAAGGAGACCCCCCTGCAGACGGCCGCGCGCCTCGATCACGGCCGCGTGGTGGAATTTCTGCTGTCGCAGCGGGTGGACCCGAAAGGTGGTGCCCAAGATCGGCCGCCGTTGCATCTGGCCGCCGGCGCCGGCCACAAGCGTCTGGTGGAATTGTTGCTGAAGGCGGGGGTTCCGCCGGACCAGTTGGACAAGAGCGGCATGACGCCGTTGCATTGGGCGGTTCGGGCTGGGCGTTCGCAGGTGGTTCAAAGCCTCCTCGCCTCGGGTGCTCGGCCGTCGATTCGCTTCCAAGGCTCAATGTCGTTCCAAGATACGCCCTTGGGAATCGCGGTCGTGCAGGGTAACCGACTCAGCGTAGAGCTTCTGGTGGGAGCTGGCGCCTCTCTGAACGAAGAGGCGGCCCGTGACAGGGGACCCTACAGCTACAGTCCCTTGCTGTTGGCCTTGAAAAACCGCGATGGCGCAATGGCGCAGCGTCTTCTCGAACTGGGTGCCGATCCGACGTTGGTGATCGGTGAAAGGAATCCCTTGCTCGAGGCCATTGCCTGGGCCCCAGTGGAGCTGCTCGATCGTCTGGTGGGTGGGCGATCCAAGTTGCCGGAGTCGTTGGCCTCGCAAGGGCCTTCCCTTCTGGAGGGTGCCATCAAGGCATTCAGGCCCGACGGTGTCGACTGGTTGCTGGCCCATGGGGTTTCTGCCGATGAATCCAATGGTGATGGCAGGACCCCGCTTCACCATCTCGTTTACCGGAAGCAAAGCTCCCTGTCGCCGGACCAACGATCCTCCCAACTCAAGATCGCGGATGCGTTGCTCAAGGCCCACGCGGACCCCAATCGTCCCGATCGTCAGGGGCAGACGCCGCTGGGGAATGCGGCCTTTGAAGGATGGGTCCCGGGCGTCGAACGGCTTCTGCAGTCGGGAGGAAACCCCAACACCTTGTTTGGTGACGGACAACCTCTGATTCATGCCTTGTTGGGATGGTTAATGGATCAGCCAAGTGCTCCACCAAAGACCCAGCAAGAGGGGGTCATCGACCTATTGTTGACTCGGGGTGCCGATCCGAATTCTGAACATGAGGGGCAGACCCTGCTTGGCATGGCAGCCTCCGGCGATCCTCAATGGGTCCGGCGGCTTCTCGATGCCAAGGCCGATCCCAACCGACGGCCCCGGGGTGGCGGACCGACCCCGTTGGAGCTCGTGGAAGATCTCGTGGCCAACGCGCCGGAGGGATCCTCCAAGAAAAATGCCACGGAGAACGCCCGTCTGCTCCGAGCCGCCGGTGCCAAGGATCGGCTGCCGGACTTCGGCGCGATCCAGGTGGTCCGGAAACAGTCCGGGCGGATGCTGCGAACAAGGGTCTTTCGCACGCAGGCCACCAACGATCCCAATGCCTTCACCCTGCTCGAGTTGCTGGCAGCGCATCAAGGACCCCTCGTGGCCCCCGAGGTGTTTCGCATGGGCTCGCGCCCCGAGACCGATGCGACGGGCGCCCCGGCTGCCGGGAATCCTGCGGTGGGGTTGGGCGGGGGCCTGCTGCCGGGAGGGCCCGTGCTGACCAGCTTTCCGCGAGCTTTTTCGCCTTCTGCTCCTGTAGGACGTGGTTTCGCGTTTCCGGATTGGCGGCGTGTGGTCATTCACCGTCCGTCACCGGATGCCACCACCTGGGAGGAGATTCCGGTCGATGTGGATGCGTGGATCGCCTCGGGCGATTGCCTGGGAGACAAGCCGTTGAAGTGGGGGGACTTGGTGGAATTGCCCGAGCGGGATCACCCGCTGGATGCAGCCGACGAGGGGGCACCGAAGGGGTTGGTCAATTTGTGGACCAACTGCTTGACCCGGACGGTGGAATTCCGGATTCGGGGGGAGACCCGGTCGGTGAAGTTGTCCTTGAAGGCTGATCAGAGGACGTATCAAGACCCGTTCAGTCTGAACGGCGCCCTGCGCCAGCCGTCGCTGCTCCGCACCACCTCGGACCTTCGCAACCTGCGCATCGAGCGCCGGGGGCCGACGGGTGTCCAAACTTGGAACATCGATGGATCGGACGCCGAAATCACCGCCTCCTTCTGGTTGCGTGATGGCGACCGCATCGAGGTGCCCGACCTCCAAACCCTGGAAAAATGAGGTCGCTTTCGGCGGTTGTTCCAAGGAGCCCCCACAACTTGACCCGCACCCGTGGCCGCGAGACCTTTGTGGCCTGTTCATGACGAAATTGTCCCGCGCCCTCCGACCCCTGCTTTACGCCCTGCTCCTGGCAGGCGGGGGCGGGTTGTGTGGGTTGCCTGGGTTGTCCGCCGCGGCCGGGCCAGACTCCGAGGTGCGGTTCGGTCCGCTGGCTGAGGAGTTCCCGCTGACGTTGCGCGCCGGGCATCGTGGGGAAGCTTTGGGGCCGCTCTTCCATTGGCAGGAGACGCCGGAGGCGTGGGGTTGGGGATTTTCGCCGTGGGTGTCTTACCAGCACGAACCGGGCGTCGAGCGCACGCAGGCCGAGTTTCTCTACCCGCTGGTGTCCTTCGATCAGTACGGTTCGCAGTACCGCTTCCACATCGTGCAGTTCCTGAGTTGGAGCGGGGGGCAGGGTAACGCAGGACTCGGGAAGGACCGTTTCACGTTGTTCCCGTTCTGGTTCAGCCAGCGCTCTGACGACCCGGCCGAGTCGTACCGGGCGCTGGTGCCGTTTTACGGCCATCTGAAGGGCCGACTGTTCCGCGACGAGATCCGCTTTGTCGCGCTGCCGCTCTGGGTTCAGACCCGCAAGCGCGACGTGGTCACCGATAATTATTTAGCCCCCTTCGTCCACGTGCGCACCGGGGGCGCCCAGGGGTGGCAGGTGTGGCCGCTTTACGGTCAGGAGCGTCGGGTGCCGCTGGTGCGGACCAATGCCTTGAGCGACCTGCCCGAAGTTGTGCCCGGACACGAGAAACGCTTCATCGCTTGGCCCTTCTGGATCACCGACCGCCAGGGTATCGGCTCCGGGAATCCGATCACCAACACGTTGGCCCTGCCGCTGTTTTCCCTGCAACGGTCGAAGCTGCGCGACAACACCACACTGATGTGGCCCTTCTTCACCCACACCGTGGACCGGGAGCGCCAGTTCGACGAATGGGGCGCGCCGTGGCCCTTCATCGGGTGGGCCGACGGTCCCGGAAAACACGCTCGCCGGGTATGGCCGCTCTGGGGTCGGGCCACCAACGCCGAGCAGCAGAGCCAATTCGTGCTGTGGCCCTTCTACACCCACAAGCGGCTGCTGGCCGAGGACCTCGATCGCGAACAAACCCGCAGCGTGTTCTACCTGTGGGTCGATGTGGCGGAGCGCGACCGTCGCAATGGCGCGGAGTACCGCCGCCGCTCGCTCTGGCCGCTGTTCCATCATGCGCGCGATCGGCAGGGGCGTGAACGGCTTCAGGTGCTCGCGCTGGCCGAAGGGGCCTTCCCCTCGAACGAGGGCATTGTCCGCGGCTGGAGTCCCCTCTGGTCGCTCTACCGCCACGAACGCGATGCCAAGACCGGTCGGCAGAGCCGTTCGTTGCTGTGGAACTTGTGGCGTCAGGAGTCGGGCCCCGAAGGCACGCGCAACGGACTGTTCTTCGGTTTGATCCGGTGGGGGAAAAATGTCCCGCCAGGAGGCGTTCCTAAGGCGACCGCTCCGACTGCTCCGATCGCTCCGACCCCTTCGACCCCCTCGCCCAAGCCCTGAACCGTGCCGGTGGGCGGGGTGCCTTGAGGCATCAGTTCGCAGAGGAAACCCAGAGCCGGAGTTCCAAAGCCCGAATTCCATCGCCGGAACGATAAGGCCGAAACGGCCGGGTCGACGCCTCCGAGCCGGCCCTCCGTTTGGGCCTAGTTCTTACCCTTTTCAGCCCCCCGCGAGCACCGTCTCGATCTTGTTCTGCAGGTCGGCGCTGATGCGCTCGACTGGCCGCTCAGCGTCGATGAGGTCGAAGCCGTAGTGGCGTTGCAGCCGTCGGAAGGTGTCGCGCATGCGGCTCTGGTACTGCAGGAAGCTGTCGAACATGTCGCGCGACAGGCCCAGGTCCATGCCGCTTTCCCAGTAGTCGAGGGCCTGCTGCTTGGCGAAGACGCGCTGAACCAGGTTCTCGGGCCGTACCTCGAGGTAGAACACCGCGTCGGGAACCAGCGCGATGCCGTACAAATTGCGCAGCCACTGCTCGTCCACGCCGCGCACGAGATCGCGGGCCATTAGCGTGTAAATGTAGCGGTCGGCCAGCACCATCGAGCCCGCCCGCAGCGCCGGCAGGATGGTGTTCTCGAGTTGGTCGGCGAAGTCGGTCGCGTAAAACAGCGAGAGCGTGGTGCGCGAGAGAATGTTGCCCTGCTGGGCGGCTTCGAGTTCTTCACTGACCAGCGACGAGCGCTTCAAGCCGACTTGGATGGTGTGATGACCCGAGGCCTCCAGCCACTGGATCATCCGGGATATTTGCGTGGACCGGCCCGAACCGTCGGCCCCTTCCACCACGATGAGCTTCCCGGAGAGTTTCTCGACCTCCACGCCGGGCAGGCCCAGACCGAAGAAGCGCTTCGGCGTGACCTTCGGGACGAGCACTTCGGCGTCGTTCGTGGGTGCGGATTTGGTTTTCCTGGCCATGGCTCGGATTATTGGGTGGCGGTGAAGGTGGGCAGGTCGATCCGGTTTTCGACCAGGCGGCGGACCAGTCCCTGTTGTTCTTCGATGCGCTGGTTGGCGTCCATCACCACGAAGTTGAACTCGGTGCTCATGGCCAGGTATTGCTCGAAGATTCGGCCCTGGAAAATTCGGAAGCTTTCGTACGGATCGCTGGAGAGTCCCAGGTCCATGCCGGCCTCGTGATGCTTGAGGGTGGGTCGATTATCCAGGATGCGGTTGAGCGACACCTCGAGGTGCGAGCGGAAGAAGAAGGTGATGTCGGGCAAGGCCGCGAAGCTGTAGAGACCACGCACCCAGGCCGGAGGGCATCCGCGGACCACGTCACGGGCAAACGCCGTGAAGATGTACCGGTCGCACAGCACCAGGTAGCCCGCCTTGAGCAGTGGCAGCAGTTGCCGCTCGTAGCGGTCGGCGAAGTCGGTGGCGTGGATGAGCGAGAAGGTCGTGGGCGTGAGCAGGTTCTGCTTCTTGCCCTTGCTCGTCGCGCTCTTGACCAGCGCCGACGAATTCCACTCGCTGAAGAAGACCTTGAATCCGCGCATCTCCAACCAGCGCTTGAGGAGGTAGATCTGGGTGGATTTGCCCGAGCCGTCGAGTCCTTCGACGGCGATGAGCCGACCCTCGAAGCCCAGTTCCGCGAACGTCTTCGTCATGACGCAGAAGATTCTATCTGAAGCCACGGCCCGTGGATAGGGAGCAGTCAAATGGTTGTATGGAAACACCGGTTCGACGGTTGGTGACCCTAATGTCACTTGATCGTTAGCTGCTCTATTCATGATGCGGCTTGAGCGCGGGGATGACGCGTTGCAGCCTTTTGCATGCCCAATCGCGTAGAAGTGTCTCGTGGCTGTCCGTATCGACGGGGCTTTACGCTCATCGAACTCTTGGTGGTCATCGCCATCATCGCCATCTTGGCTTCCATGCTGTTGCCTTCGTTGGCCAAGGCCAAGGGCCGGGCTCAGGGGAGCGCTTGTTCGAGCAATTTCCGTCAGCTCCAGATCTGCGCCCAGTTGTACGCCGACGACAATCTTGACGTGCTCGCACCCAATGAGGCGTTTCTCTCGTCGGGTGGGGGTGGTCGGGAAGATTGGAATATCCGCGCGACTTCCTGGCTCCAGGGCAACGCCTACACGGACACCTCATCGTCGAACCTTTCGGTGGGTGTATTTTGGAAATACAATCAATCTCCGGGCATCTACCTCTGCCCCTCCGATCGATCGACCGTGCGCGACCGGGGAGTGATCCGGCGCAATCGGAGTGTCTCGATGAGCATGTATATGAATTTGGCGACTCAAGTGTCCGACGAGTACTATCCCCGTTGCTGGCACAAAATGAGCCAGATCACCGACCCCGGTCCGTCACGGGCCCTGTATTTCATTGATGAGCACGAGAAGAGCATTCAGCAGGGTGCGTTTGGTATCAACGCCCCGAATCGTCTGACGCTCTTCGGGACGTCATTGGCGACCTGGATTAGTTTTCCCGGTTTGCGCCATGCCGGTGCGGCCACCGTGTCCTTTCCGGATGGTCATACCGAGTCGTGGCGCTGGCGCGACCCGATCACAGCGGCGATTGCCAAGAGGCCCGATTGGTTGGTGCTCCAGCCTGGGTCCGGTCCGTTGGATCCTGATCTCCAACGCATCCAAGCGGCGGTGCCCGGGCAGGTGCCTATTCCCTGAGATGGGTGTTTGTTCGGGTATTCGGTGGACCTTCGTGGAGACTCTGGGCCCTCTTGCGTTGTCTTGGGTCTTGGAGTGAGACTCGTCGTCCCCCTCTTGAACTCCCTGATCCGTTGATTTAGATGCACCCTTTGATCATGAATGCACTCCGTCGCCTCCGCCGTCTGGCGGCTCTTTTCGCCCTGGCGGCAGGCTCGGCTCAATCGGCCGATTTGCCCGTGTTGGCCGTGCCTGATTGGCAACCCTTCGCCGCCCAGGTGCGTCGCGTGTCGGAGGCGTTGACTCTGGCGGGGTCGCCTCTCAGTGCGAAGGAACGCGCTGATCTGGAGGCGGCACTGACGGATAAAAACCCAGACAAGGCCCTCGCCCGCACCCAGAAAATCCTGGATGCCCATGTGCTGGTGGCCGTGCAAGTAACACCGGAAATGCGGGTCAAGGCCGCACCGGGGCCCGCCCCGGCGGTGCTCAATGAGACGGGTTGGGTCACGTTTTTGGTGAAGGTCCACAACGAGGCGGGGACCACCTCGGCCCTCCGGGTTCGCAGTCCGCAAGCGGCCCGATTGCATGGATCGCCCGCGGAGACGGTTTCCGACCGATGGCTTGATGTGGCGCTGGTTCAGGCCGCGCCTCTGAAGCCGGAGTTGGGAGGACTGCCCGTGGAGTACCGGTTGGTTCAGATTTATTCCCGGGACGCGGGCCGTCGCGAGGCGAAGTTGATCTTTGATGTGGGTCAGGGCTCTCAAGATCTGGGTTTTCGCAGCGAAGTGGACACCCTCTTCACTTGCCAGCCCGCCCATCCGGTCCGGCTCGAGGTGCTCGATGAGCACGGCAAGCCCACCACCGCGGCCTTGCTCATCACCGACTCTCGGGGTCACGTGTTCCCGGCCCAGTCCAAGCGCTTGGCTCCCGATTTCTTCTTCCACCCGCAAGTGTATCGGAACGACGGCGAATCCATGGGTTTGCCCGCCGGCCGGTACACGGTCGAATTTTCTCGAGGCCCGGAATCGCTCATCCAGCGGCACGAACTGGAAGTTGTGGCCGGCAAGACCAATCGCTGGCACTTCCAGGTGCAGCGGTGGATCGACCCGTCCACGCGCGGCTGGATTTCAGGCGATCACCACATCCATGCCGCCGGTTGCGCGCACTATGAAAAGCCGACCGAAGGAGTCCACGCCGCAGACATGATGCGCCATGTGCTGGGTGAAGACCTCAAGATCGGAGCCAACCTCACCTGGGGACCGTGCTTCGACTACCAGAAGCAGTTCTTCACCGGATCGGACGACCCGGTCAGCCGCTGGCCCTACTTGCTGCGCTACGACGTGGAAGTCAGCGGGTTTGGGTCCCACAACTCGGGTCATTTGTGCCTGCTGCGCCTGCGTCAGCAACTGTACCCGGGCGGCGACTCCAAGAAGCACTGGCCGACGCTCGGCCTGAACACCCTCAAGTGGGCCAAGGCCCAGGGTGCTTTGGCCGGCCCGGCCCACAGTGGTTGGGGGCTGGAACTCGATTCGACCGAGTTGCTCACCGACAAGATCCCCCCGTTCAGCGGCATCGGAGCCAACGAGTACATCGTGGACGTGACCCACAATGTTCCGGGTCCGGATGGCAAGCTGGTGCCCGCGGTGGACTTCATCAGCACCGTCGACACGCCCTTTCCGTGGGAGCTGAACATCTGGTACCACACGCTCAATGCCGGCTATCGCACCCGCATCAGCGGCGAGACGGATTTCCCCTGCATTTATGGCGAGCGCGTGGGCTTGGGGCGCAGTTATGTGAAGCTTCCGGAGCGCTGGTCCTATGAAGACTGGTGTGAAGGCATTCGAGCGGGCCGCAATTACGTCGGAGATGGCCGCAGCCATTTGATGGATTTCCAGGCCGACGCGGTGGTCATGGGCGAGAAGGGGAGTCAGTTGACTTTGTCGGAAGGACGACCCGTGGTCTTCCGCGTGCAAACGGCGGCCCGACTGGATGAACAGCCGCAGGTGGCCATCCAGAAGCGCAAATTCAGCGAGCAGCCGTATTGGCATGTGGAACGGGCCCGCATCGGTGCCAGCCGCAAGGTGCCGGTGGAATTGATCGAGAACGGAGTGCCTGTGGCCCGGATGGAGATCGAAGCCGATGGGGTTCTCCGAACGATTGAAATCACCCATCCGGTGAAGCGCAGCGGTTGGTACGCCCTGCGCATCCTGCCCAGTTCGCACACCAACCCAATTTTCATCGAGGTCGCTGGCAAACCCATTCGTGAGCGTCGATCCATCCAATGGTGTCTGGACTCGGTGGAGCAGTGCTGGAAGCAGAAGGAGCGCTTCTTCACCGGGGCCGAACACAGTCAGGCGGTCGCCGCCTTCGATCACGCCCGTCAGGAGTACCGCCAACGTTTGGAGTCCGCCCAACCGTGATCCAATCCGCGAGGACAGCGTTGTCACTTACGCTGGCAGGCGTGCTCGTCCAGGCAGCTCCGCCTCTCGAGAATCCGCGTCATTCGCCCAACGCGCGCCTGGATGCCGTACGTCTGCAAGCGGTGCAGGCCTCGGTGGACGCGCTGGCATCCCGGCGCCAGAACCTGCTGCCCCGCGCCGATGGCCTCATGGATCTCCGGAGCGTGTTCCATGCCCATGCCGGCGATTCCTCGCACACGGGTGGCAAGCCCGAGGAGATGCTCGCGGCAGCGAAAGTGGCCGACGTACGGGTGGTGTTTTTGTCGGATCATTTCCGTCCGCCCCGCGACTACATGGACAGCTGGCGCGGCTTGCGCGAGGGCGTGCTGTTCATCCCCGGTTCCGAGGCCCGCGGCTTTCTGCTGCACCCCGAGGCTTCGGTGTTCCCGCTCATGGAGAAGCCTGTGCCTGAGTTGATCCCGGCGGTTGTCCGCGGAGACGGCATGGCCTTCCTTTCCCATATCGAAGAGCGGCCCGACCACTCGATGAGCGGGTTGACCGGGCTGGAGATTTACAATCGCCACTACGACGCCAAGCGCGATTTCACTGGGATCTTGCAGTTGGTGCTGCGCCTCACCAATCCGGAGAAGTTGCAGGAATTGTCGGAGTTGCTGCAGCGATTCCCCGATGCCTGTCTGGCTTCGCAGTGTCTATACCCTGAGGCCTATCTCGACAAATGGGATGCTGCCAACGCCACCGGTCACTTCACGGGAGTGGCTGCCAATGATTGCCACCACAACCAGATCTTCCTGCTCAAGAAGGGCGACGACAAGACGGCGCTGCTGGGGACCATCGTGGACAAGGATGAAGACATGCGGAAGCTCTGGGTCTCCCTGCGACCCACGCTGCGCCCGATGCTGGCTGGCAAAACCAATGGAGCCATTGTGGCGCGTCTGGATTTCGATCCTTACGAGCGATCCTTCCGCAATGTTTGCACGCATGTTCTGGCCCGGGAGCAGACGGAGCCGGCGCTGAGAACTGCGGTGAAGGCCGGCCATGTCTATGTCAGCCACGATTGGATGGGCGACCCGAGCGGGTTCGACTTTCGGGTGACCGGCGGCGGCCGGGATGGAGTGATGGGTGATGAACGACCCTGGGTTTCGGGTCAGCGGCTGGAAATTCGCTCCCCATTGCCGGCGACGATACGACTGATCCGGGACGGTCAGGTCGAGACCGTGACTGAAGGGGAGTCCCTGAACCATCCAGTGACCCGCGCCGGAGTTTATCGGGTGGAGTTGTGGCTGCCCATTGGCGACGAGCGTCGCCCTTGGCTGTATTCCAACCCCATTTACCTGCGACCTCGCTGGTGAGTCCGGTTGTTAGAAATCCGCCGACAATGTCAGGCTGAAGGTGACGCCGCGCTTGTAGCTGCGGAAGACGTACTTGTCGCCGTAGCGCTCCTCACTGGCTCCGAGATCGTTGATGAGGGTTTGGCGGATGTCGGGATCCAGCAAATTGCGGGCCCCGAAGCGCATCTTCCACCGACGGCCCAGACGCTGGTTCACGAAGAAGTCGAGGGTGTTGATGGGTTGCTCGTAGATGTTCGGGCTGCCCTGGCCACCATCGACCGCCAACCGCTGGCCGCTCCGCGTGAAGGACACCGAGACGGTGGTCCGGGTCCGCGCGATGTCCCAGGCGAGGTCGGAGTTGAGGATGTACTTGGGTTGGTCGAACAGTTGCCGGTTGTAGAGGCCGACGCCATTTCCGACCGGATAAAACACATCGACCTCGGAATTGATGAAGGCTGCGTTGCCGCCCAGGGTGATGCCCGCCAAGAGTGGGTCGAGGCTGGCTAGGTTCTTGCGCGCTTCAAACTCGAAACCCGAAACGATGGCGCTGGCATTGTTTGTAAAGCTGACGATGCCCGCCGCGTTGTCGGCGATGTAGGGTTCGACCGGGTTGGTAATGTTTTTCCGGAAGTACGCCAACGAGAGCAATTCGCCGGGGCGAGGGAACCATTCCATCCGCGCGTCGTAGTTCTCGATTTCCGAGCGCTTGAGGTCGGCGTTACCGCGGTAGGCCAAACCATCGAAAGTATCGAAGTACTCGAAGGGTGCGAATTCGCGGTAAGTGGGACGGGCGATGGTTTGTGACCAATTGACTCGCAGGTTCAGATTGGAGGTCACCGGGAATACCGCACCGAGCGAAGGCAGCACATCCGTGGTGGAGATGCGACCGCTGGAGGAAGCACCCAGGATTCGGCTGCGGGGCAGCACCTCGGCCTGAAGATCGGTTTGTTCGAAGCGGGCACCGCCCACGAGGCGGAACTTCGGCATCACGAACAGGTCAGCCATGGCGTACACCGCGGGAATCGACTGGGTTCCATCGTAGCCGTAGCCATCGAAGGGCAATCCAGAGCGCAGGAAGGTAGCGTTGGGGAAGAAGTAGGCCGTCCGGGCATTGGCTCCGGATCCCGAGGAGTTGGTGATGAACTGCTGGCCTTGGAAGTTCAGGACCGAGTTGGCGTAGCCGGTCACATCCGACTGATTGGATCCCGAGTTCTGGCTGATTTCGTACTCGAAGCGTTGCTCGCGCAATCGGCGTTCGGACTCGAGGACGTTGCCGCCGATCTTGATCGAACTCTCCAGACCGTTACCGGGCGTGAAGGGGATCGTCAGGTCGCTGCGAAAATTCCAACTCTTGTCCTGCGAGTCGCGGAAGAAGCGGGAAGGTTGGTTGATGTTCGGCAACTCCGCCGACTGGGCGATGACGTTGGTGAGACCGTTGCCCGCCGGGAAGAGGATCATCGGGAAGATGCGCTCGTCGGGGGAGTTCTCGCCGGTGCCGGAACTGGAGAAGCTCCAGTCGAGCTGGGCGGCTCCGACTTCCCGGAATTCGTGGCGACCTTTGAATTGGAAATTGCGCAGGTAGCGCTCGCGGTAGGTCAACTGCTCGATGCGGGTGCGCTCTTCGGTTCCCGGTTGGAACTGGTTGATCGTCTGCCCCGATTCCTCGGTGATGTATTGCTGGGCGCTCTGGTTGTTGAGGAAGCTGAAGGACAGCTCGTGTCCTGGCATCAATTCCATGGCCGTGCTCGCCACCGCGCCCCAACCCACGCTCATGATCGACTGGTCGCGTCGAAATTCGGCTGTGCGAGTCAGAGGCCCTCCGTCCATCGGGTCGGTTCCGTAAGCGTAGCGGCCGCGGAAGGCGTTCTCGTAGAACTGGAACTGACGGTCGTGATTGAAGGTGCCAAACCAGCCGAAACGGCGGCCGAAGAGCCAGGTGGTGTCGCCGCTGGAGACCGAGAAGTTGGAGTTCGGTCCCGGTTGCCCCATCGAGGGCGCGAAGGTGGTGTTGTTGAAGGAGCGCAGTGCCGCGTCGTACTTCTGGGCCAGGGCCAGCCGCTCAGCACCGACTGCCTGCTGGTTGTTGTTGCGCCACGGACGCTGGGCATCGGTCAGGATCGACGGGTCGATCAAGGCACCCGAGGGAAGGGCTCGGGAGCCGTCATCCAATGCCCAGAAATCATTGCCGCCGCCGGGGATCTTGAGGAACCCGTCATTCAGCGTCGCCGCACTGTTCAGCCCGGTTCCGGCCGAGACCGTAGTGAAGCCCTTGGCCGGGAAGGATTTGGTGACGATGTTCACCGCGCCCCCGGCAAAGCCGCCCTGCATGTCCGGAGTGAACGTCTTGCTCACCACCACGCGGTCGATCATCGCCGAGGGAATGAGGTCCAGCTGCGGGGCCCGGCGCCGGGGATCGGCACTCGGAAGTTCCGCGCCGTTGAGCGTGGCGATGTTGTACCGGTCGTTTAGCCCGCGGATGACGATCTGTCGATTGTCCGTGGCCACGACCCCGGTGATCTTGGTGGTGATTTGTGCGGCATCGCCGCCGCCAGTCCGGGCGATTTGCTCGGCACTGATGGCCTCTTGGGAGCTCGCAGCGTTTTTCCGCTCTTCGAGGACCGCGGCCACGGTGCTGGGCTTGGTGGACGCCTCATCGAAGGCCGACTTGGCCGCTGTGGCCGACGCGGTCGACTTGGAGGCTGCTAAATTGCCCGCGCCCGTGCCGGGCTTTCCCTGGATGGGGCGGACGGGTGCGGCGTCGGGCTTGCGGGCCTCGGCCTTGAAGAAATTGCCAGCGCCGCCGCCTTGAGCGGGGGGGGCGTCGGATCGAGCAGCACTGGCCGTGGGCGGTGCGGCCGTCGCCGGTGCCGCATTGGCGGGGGGTGCCGCGGTCTCTTCGACAATGTCGCTCGGTTTGGGCTTGGGAATCTCTGGAGACGGTTCCGGGGGCTTGGGCTTAGGCTTGGGCTTCTCCGGCGGCTTGATGCCCGTGATCTGGTAGATCGCCTGAGGCACGAAGCCGGCTTTGTGGGCCAAGTATCCCAGACCCCCGAGGGCCAGAGCGTGGACGACGATCGAGATGACCAGACTGGAGCGGTCTCCCTTCTTCTTGGCGTTGCGGGCCATGCCGGTTTCCTATTTGGCGGCGCCCGCGGTGTCTGTCGCGAGGCCGATCTTGGTCACGTTGGCCCGGGTGAGGATGTCGAGAACTTGCACCACCTTCTGGTAGTTCACGTTCTCGTCGCCACGCACCACGACGCTCAGGTCGGGGTTGCTCTTGCGGAAGCGGATGATCTCGTCTTCCAGCTTCTTCAAAGTGATGGGCTCGGCATTGAAGTAGATGTTCCCTGCGGCATCGACCGTCACGTTGTTGATGTCCTGCTTGGCCTGGTTCTGTGGCGGCTGCTGTGCGGCCGAGGGCAGGTTGATGTCGATATCGTTGGTCGACGGGGCTGTGGTGATGATGAAGATCACCAGAAGCACGAATGCCAAATCCAACAGCGGGGTGATGTTCAGTTCACCCATCGCATGGTGGTGCGATGCGGAGAATTTCTTGCGTCCGCGACGCCCTGAGGCTGCGGCGCTCATGGGCGGGCGTTGTTCTGTTGACCGAGGTTGATGTTCCGCAAGGCATCGGCGATTTCGTCAGCCAAAGCGCGGTTATCCACATACTTATGCTCCAGATCGGTCATGACCTCGGAGTTGAAATTGTCCAGTTCCTGGGTGATGCCGCGGATGGCGGTGATCATCAGGTTGTAGGCGAACATGGCCGGGATGGCGACGAACAGACCGACCACCGTGGCGATGAGTGCGCCGGCGACGCCCGGGGCCATCGCGGTGAGGCTGGCGCTGGCCGCCATGGCGATGCCGGAGAAGGTTTCCATCACGCCCCAGACCGTTCCCAGAAGACCAATGAAGGGTCCGCCCGCGACGGCCGTCGTGAGAATGATCATTCCTTTTTCGAGCGAGAGTGCCTCGGTGCTGACCGCGCGCTCCAGGGCCACTTGAACGGCTTGGAAAGACTCCACGCTGATCCGCTTCTGGCCTTTGACGGTCACCGGGTTGTTTTCCAAATGGTAATCCACCTCGCCGCATCCCATTGCGTAAACCTCGAAGGCAGGCGCTCCAGAGAACTCCTGCTTCTCGCGGAAGAGCGACATTGGATCCTTGGCGTCCCGATAGGCGGCCAGGAACTTCTTGCTCATGGCGCGCGCCTTCAAGATTTGACGGCCCTTGGTGATGATCACCGACCAGGAGACCATCGACACTAGGACCAAGGCCGAAATGGTGATCTTGCCCTCGATGGTTGCCTTTTCGAAGGCGAAGGTCAGGGCGTTGGCAAGGATGGGTTGGAACGGGTCCATGATCGATCGGTCTCTCGTTGAAGGAGTTTGGGGTGCTTGGCCGATTACTTCGCGGTGGCCCCGGCCGGCGCGTTGGTGCCGAAGAGGCTGGAACCGAAGTTGCCCCGCTCGCCGAAGGACTCGACGGAGCCCTTCTGGATGCGGACAACGAATTCCTTCATGTCACCGACGCCCTTGTTGATGAGGTTGTAGGTGAGGAATTCCACATCGCCCTGAGCCGAAACGGCGTGGGGGCGTCCCAAGGTCTTCACGACCTCGTCGCGAGACATCCCGAGGGAGATGTGGTTGAGCTTGGCCGAGGAGGAGGCGCAACCGGTCATCCAGACGGTAGCAGCAACGGCAGCGGCGAGGACGGTGATCCGGCGGATCGAAGCGTTCATGCGGGTTGATTCTTAAGATTTCGAATGGCAGCAGTTTGTCGTAGTTGTGACAAATGAGCGACAAACGGCGCTCAAATTTGTTACTTGATCGTCATGGATCCGAGACTGGAATGCTCGGCGACCTGTTGTTGCCGCTGCTGTTGCCACTGAGTCGGTGCCATTCCGAATTGTCTCCGGAACCACGCCCGAAAGGCGTCCACACCCTCGTATCCGCAGGCCTTGGCCACTGAGGCGATGTCCGAGTCGGCCTGGGCCAGCATCGCGCAAGCCTTCACCTTGAGCCATTCCCGCTGTTGTCCCGGCAGGCTGCTGCCGAAGCGCTCCCGGTAGATCAATAGCAGACGCCGGGTCTCGCAGTGGCAACGGCGAGCCAACTCCTCCACGGGCAGGGACATCAATTCAGCGTCGGTGAGCTGGTGGAGCAGTTCCTCCAGTCGATCACCGGCATTCCGGGGTGAACCCACCGGGATGGAGGATTTGTAGGCTGGAGGAGACAGCACCTTGGACACCAACTCCAACAGCCGGGCCCGCTGCTCCAACGAAGCGGTGTCGTTGGAGGGGCGGGTGCTGGCGAAGCGTTCGGTGGCCGGATCTTCCCGGTCTAGGACCCAGGGAAGAGCGGGGTTGATTTGGTCCGGATGGTCGATCTGGCGGCGCTCCAGCAGTGTGAAGACCCCGAAGAGTGTGGTTGGATCGAGCCGAAACCAACGGAATGACAAGTTGCCCAGTTGGCTGGCGCGCAGCCTCAGCGAACAGGTTCCGCCATGAACTGCCACCATCCCGGCGGACAGGGAGCGGCAGGGAGTACCGCCCATCAGGTACCCGTCTCCGGACACCGGCCATAGGAAGCTCCAGCCTGAGCCTGGGAATTCCCACTCCTCGCCCGGGTTAAGGCGCCCTTCGTGCAGCAAGAGTGAGGAATCTCGACCCATCGGGTTGAACTAACGGTTTGGCAGACACGTCACGCGAGCATGACGCACAGGAAACAGAGCAGTGACGTTTCAGCGGGCGCTGGGTGTTGTCTGGCTTCCGGCATCTGCCGAAAAACAAAAGCCCCTCGTCGCGGTGGCGACGAGGGGTGATCCAGAAAGGACTTTGCAAATCCGCGCAGGCCTCAGCGTTGGGCCGAGGTGCGCCGCAGGAAGAGGAATGCTCCGAATCCGGCCAATCCCACCAAGCTCAGAGCCACGGAACTCGGCTCAGGAATGGATGAATACTGGATGTTGTCGTATAGGGCGCCCGAAGGCAGCAGTACCATGTCGACGCCGCTGACCGGTGCCGCCAATGCGGCGGTGAAGCCCGGGCTTGTCTGATTGGCAGGGATGGAAGCGAGCAAGGTGTTGCCTGCGGAGCCGACGCGGTAGAATTCAATCGTCGCGCTGGGATCTCCATAGGTGTCATTGTCCAGAGTCACCGAGAACCGTGCCAGCATTTGCGGTGAACTGAATCGAATGAGGGTCGGTTGGAATACCCCGTCGAGTGCAACCAACCCGGATGGGGCGCTCCCGCGGTCGTAAAACGACGGGTTGCGCACCAGGATGGGGCTAGAGCCTTCGAAGAGGCGCCAGCGATCGGTGCCCGCGACTACGTCGCCGTCGGCATCGACTTCGGGAGACCAAGCGGCTTCGCCGAAGCTGACGCCGGTCGGCGCGCCCAGGTTGGCCGGTGTTCCCGAGCTCAGGGTGTCGAAGTTGATCGATATGGACTGCGCCTGGGATGCTGTGGCGAAGAGCATGCCCGCCACCAGAGCGGCGAGGGATGAATGGTTGATCATGGCGATAGGTGGTTCGGGTGGAGAACCCGGTTCACTTGGTCACCGGCACGCCGCCCAAGAGGGCCTGCATGACGTTGAAGAACACATCGGTATTGTCGATCGATCCCCGGAAGAGGCTCGCGCCACGTCCTTCGGCATAGACCGGAATATCCGAGGCGGTGTGCACCGCCTGGCTGCCGGCGGAGGCGCTGGGCACCTGACCGGTGACGAGGAAGGTGCCGTTGGTGTCCCGGTTCAGGGGGCCCGCCGGGTAGGTGCTTAGCGGGGCCACCCTGCCGAAGGGCTGCTGGCTGTCTTGCAGCGGCAGCGGGTTGGTCAGCCAGTTTTCGTACCGGTCAGCATTGCCGGCGTAGCCGATGAGCATCTTGTTGTCCGGGTCGGTGGTGACCGGGTAACCGTCGTCTGCCATGGTGTAAACGGGGAATCCGGCATTCTCATAGACACCCACCACGGCCTCGCGGATCGCGTTGTTGGTGTTGCCGATGCCCTGGGACAGTTCGGTCAATTTGGTGTTGGTGACGCGGGAGGCACCGATGATGTTGACGCCGGCGCACTCATGGTCGGCACAAACGACGATCAACGTGTCGGGGTCGGTAGCCAAAAATGCCCGGGCGGTCGCAACGGCACGGTCGAACTCCAAGGTGTCTAGGATCCAGCGCTCGGTGTCCATGGCGTGGGCCTGCTTGTCGATCGAGGCGGCTTCCACCATCAGGGTGAATCCGTTTTTGTTCTTCGAGAGCACTTGCAAGGCCTTGGCGGTCATCTCGTCGAGCATCGGCTGGTCGGGGAAGCCGAAATCATCGACGACGGTCGAGGCGCCGCGGCGCTTGTCGATCTTGTCCTTGGCCACGTTCATGTTGGAGAACGAGAATAGTCCGAGGAGGCGGGTGGTGTTCGAGGGCAGGAGGTCGAGCGAGGTCTTGTCTGGCGCATAGTTAAAACCCGCCTTGATGAACTCGCTCAGCAAATCGCGTGAGGGATCGGAGGCACCCGCAGGGACTCCCCAGCGGCTGGCGATATCTGTCGGCAAAACGTAGTCACTGGAGGTGGCACGAGCCGATCCATTGGTGCCGGCGCCTAAAAACCATTTACGTCCGCCGCCCAAGAGCACGCGGAGACCGCGGTTGGTCACGCCCTCGTCGAGGTATTGATCGCAGATGCCGGTGCCGGCGCCGCGGTTGGAGGTGTGGATGGCGAAGGCGGCCGGAGTCGCGTCGAACACATCGGCCGTGGTGACGATGCCCATGGTCTTGCCCGAGGTCCGCAGCAGGTAGGCGCCCATGTATTCGATGCGGGGGTTGTCAAACGCCGCAGCCGTGTCATCGGGGAAGACGCCCTCTTCATTGTTGTTGGCCTTGTTGCCGGTAGAGTAGCAGTGGGCGCCCGGGGCGGAATCCGTGATGATCGAGTTCAACGAGTGAGTCTGGGCGATCGCCGTGTACGGCATCGAATCGATGGCCATCTTGGAGTTGGCTTTTCCGAGTTGCACCCCCTGGCCCATGATGCGCGCGGCCGTTCGGTGAGCGATCCCGAAGCCATCGCCGATCAGGTAGATAACATTCTTGGCGCGCCGACCCTGCGGAACGGCAGCAACGACCTCGAAATTACCAAAAGCTTGCACGGTCTTTCCATCCGACTGGGTGGCCGACACGCTGAAGGTGTGGATGCCCGGCTTGGTGTTGGAGTAGGCCCGGAAGGCGACCTGAACACTGTTGGTGACGGTGACCCTGTCTGCTCTGGTGAAGGTCAGCGCCTCGTTGGTCACGGGCGCGCCGTCCACTTGAAACACAGCGCTGGTGATGGTGGTTCCGGCATCCGGTCGAACGGTTGCCGCCAGGTCAAAACGTTGTCCGGCAAAGAACCGGGCGATGATCGGAGGGGTTGTGTCGCCGAAGCTGAACAGAGCGCTTGGCGGGGTCAGTCGGGACACCGTCGGGTCAGCGGAGGCGGTTCCGAGGGTGCCCAGGGTTGCTGCGCAGAGGCCCAGCGAACCCATCAGTCGGGTCAGGGAGTGTTTCATGAGTTGGATTTGGTATGGATTCGAATCCGGGCTCGCCCAGCGGCGGCCGCGGTTTCAGCGTCGGAGGCTCTCCGAAGCGGAAAGGGAGTTGGTGGGTGTGGCATCGGCCCGGATGTCTGGGGTCGCAACCACTGCTGTGAGGTTTTCGCGGTCCAGTTGAAGGCGTACCAAGGAGTGCCGACCATCTGGTTCTTCGCGACTGCCCACCTCGAGCTTGCCGGTCAGCAGGAACAAACCTCTCGAATGTGGAGTCAGAGGCTGGTGGCCGCGGGGCAGGATCACCCGGACCACCGAGGGCGGCAGGTCCTCGGCCAAGCCGAATTCCACTTCGTTGCTGACCAGAGGCATCGGAGCCAGCATCAAGGTCCACGGAGTGGGACGGCTCTGTTTGACTTGGTATCCGAGGATTCGAACCCGCTGGCCCGAGAGTTCCAGCAGGCGCGGTGAGAACTCCAAGCCCTTCGGTCCGACCGGGCTTCGGAAAAACTCATCAAAACGCAGGTCGGAGACACCCTCCGGTGCGGCTGGCAGCTGATCTACCCACGATTTCAGCGCCTCGGTGGGATGGCTTCGGGCAAGAACCTTGGCGGAAACCGGGCCGTTGGTGCCGACTGCAACCTTCGGACGACGGACGGGGGTAGAGGATTCGGCCACAGCTGCGGCGCCGTAACTCATCAAGACGGTCAGGAGGGCCCAATAGCTGATTGCTTGCCGCCCGAAACGCGACCGTTGTTGATCCATTGTTTAATCCTGCCGTTGCCCTGTTACCGAGGAGTGTCCATCTGGACAACGGTGGGTGAACTCCCGGTGTCTGTGCGGTGACGGTGTTTCCCCAATGACGTTTGAGAGCCGTCGACCAGCCGCCTACAGGCCGCTTGCCTCTAGCCAGGGCCGGGCCAGGCGATTCAAGATCAGGGCGGCGATGCGGAAGGCCATGCGCCGGCGTTCGGGCAGGTGTCGATCGAAGACGGCGTTGAATTCCACCACGGGCACGGCACCTCGACGGCGTTTGAAATCGCCCGCCCCTGAGCTGTAGTTGAGGAGCTGCTTTCGATCATTGACCTCGCGGTGGATGCCAAGAAAGAGCTGCCGATAAAGGCCTGATTCCGGGGGTAATGCGGTGTCGTAGCCGATGAATGGAACCGTAGTGATGGTGTTGTCGATGGTGAAGTACCCCCAAATCCCCACGAGTCGACCTGAGCGATCGCGAAGTCCGTGGAACTCCAGCCAGTGGTCGCGGATGGCGGCGCGGACAAAGGCCTCGTCATACTGCGGATTTAGTCGGGAATGCTTGTCCAAGTAGAGCATTCGGTAGAGCTCGGCAATACGGCCGGCATCGGAGAGCTGGACTTCCCAAGGACTCACCCACCGGTAGCGTGTCTCACCGGCGAATTCCTTCGCATCTCGGCGTAGCGTCGAGGTGTTTCTCAAGGGCTTTTGACGGGCGTCAAAACAATAGACGATCCGACTGGTCAACAGACGGTAACCCTGTCGGATCAGCTGATCGGCCAGTCCTGGGGCTCCCATCTCGTCGATGTTCCTCAGGACGACCGCATGTCCCGGAAACTCCCGCGCCAACGAGCGGGTGATGGCCTCCACCGATCCCGATAGACCTTCCGGCACGGGGTTGGTCGAGAACATCCAGCTATTCCATTGGACAGAGCGATCAGCCATGGCTCCCTGCAAGATCGCCTCGAAGGCCACTAGGCCCAATCGTGCCGCCAGTCGAGGGGCACCGCTCGAAACGAGGTTCAATTCGGCCCGCGGATAGTCGAGATATTGGGTCATCATCGACACCGGATAGGAGTCGGTGCGTCGGCGATCATGCACCGTGATGGGGCAACCGAATGCGCCATGGGTCACCCATCCCGAACGACCATTCAGGTTGACCGCAGGCCGAAACGCATCCCCCACGACCCGTCGCCAATAGGCCGGCGCCCCGCAGTCGCTGCCCCCGATCGCTTGGACTGCCTCGGTGGCCCAGAGAATCTGTGCCGGGGAATCAGGCGGCGAGGTGCGCAATGTGGAAGCTGCCATAGGTGTGGACGCGATCCCGCCGGTGGCAATCCGTGGCCAGAGATCGATCGTAGCGAATCAACTCACCCACTCGTGTCTGGCTTCCGAGGTGGCGGACGGATACCGGGTCCACGAAATCAGCGGATAGGCCACCGGATCGCCACAATATCCGAGCGCCCGCACTGGCCCGATCAATGATGGCCTGCCATTCCTCGGCCAGCGCCTCGGGATGCCGGTGGCTCAGCCAGTCCATGTGGTCGAGCAGCACGAAACGGGACAGAGGGCGTGTATGTTGTTGGAGGAAACCAGTGAGGCTGTTGGTGTGGGTCTCGATCCGGTCGGCCAGCCCATCCTTCAGGCGTCGAAAGTTCGGTTCGCGCAGGTATTCCGGGCAGCAGTCCCGGGTGTAGCGACCAAACAGGTAGAGGCGCCAGAAGTAGTTGTCGTTCGCCGGCAGTCGTGTGCAGACCGTCTCCACGCAGTCCTCCATGAAGGCGGCGATATCTTGCCCGCAGCTCTGCTCCAAGTGGTCCTTCTGAGCAGCGGGAACCCCCAACAGACTGAGTGCAAAGTCCGAGCGCAGGGCGCGCCGGATGGACGGTCGCCAAAACTTGTGACGGACCCTCTCGAAATAAATCGCGCGTTGTTCCTCCAGTGATCCGGCCGCAAAAATACTTTGGAGGTCATCCAAGACTCCGGTCATTCGGAAGTAGCGCATCATGGACTTGGCAAAAAACCCGGTGGTGCCTCGGTGATAGAACGAGTCCGAAGGTTTTTTCCGCGCGAAAAAGTGGGTTCGATCATCCCAGTACTGACGGGCAGAAAGAGGGAGGTCGCGCCGCAATCGTTGTTGGTACCAGGCCCTAAAGGCGGGGGTTCCGCCATCACCGAAGACCGCGAAGAACTCGTCGTGTTCCAGATTCCGGATGCCGGCCAGCTTGAGCTCCAGCAGGGCATTTTGACGGAAGTTCATGTCCACGGCATGGATCCGTCGGGGGGCGTCGAGCGCATAGTCGAGAGCATTGCAGCCCGCCGACGTGATTAGGACCAATTCATCCTCGGCGCTCAGGCCCAGGACTTCCCGGTCGAGCCGGGGGTCCTCCCAGCACGTGTTGTAAACCAGATAGTTCCCGTGGACATAGTTGAAGAGGGTTTCCGTCGTCCAATTGGCCAGCGTTCTCATGCGATCGATCAAACCATATTCTATTCGATCGACAACCGAAACGGCAACGCCCCTAGGTCAATGACTCCGAAATGTCACCCGACTGAAGCCTTTTGGACGCATGGGAAGCCGATTTTGGCAAAATGCAGATTGCTTCCTCCAGAGTCTTTCTCTGGGTGATCAAGAAATATGCCGCCCTCGCCCTTTCAGCCATTCGGCAACAGGGTGTCTTTCAAGGGGCGAGCCAATTGGCCGCCCAATGGTCTTTTGATCGACGCCATGGACTGTCGGCGTTCCTTCCTCGGGAAATTCGGCATGAGGAAGGCGAGCCCGGGTTTCGATTGGCCGATGCGGTTCAGTATCAGGGGGTCGACCCTGTGCTGGCACTGGATGTCTTGAAACGGCTGCCGATGGGGTTGCGTTCAGACGCGACATTCGTGGACTACGGTTGCGGGAAAGGCCGGGGACTGGCCGTTGGCATCCTCGCCGGCTTTCGACAATTGATCGGAGTTGAGGTGTCCCGCGATCTGGCGGCGCTGGCCGGGCAAAACCTTGAAACGCTCCGATTGAGGCATCCCGGAGTCCACCTCGAGATCCAAACCATGGATGCGACTCGGTTTCAGCCCCCAGAAGGTCCGTTGGTGGTGTTTCTGTACAACCCGTTCGTGGGGTTAACTTTGGAGCGTGTGGTCCAACGCCTCGCGCATCATGCGACTCGTTGGCCGGTTCATGTGGTCTACATCAACCCCCGGGGACGTGCAGCTTTCCTGGACCACGGGTTCCAGCAACGTGCCGCCTGGCCGGACTCCCAAGCGCTAATTTTTGAGGCAGGTGTGGTGTCGGAGGCTTTCCAGCTCGGCTGCCTGGGTCATCGGTTGACGAGCGTCAGTTCCAGTCTCTTGGAACCCGGTCAAATCCTCCGATAAGGATCCGGGATCCCGCACCCGGTCCATGGGGACCGTTCGGCTGGCTGAGCGTTCGGAACTCCGCATCCGAGCGTGAACTGCAGTGGCGTCGCCATTCACCGCCGGGCCGCGCAATCCAGGGGTTTTGGCCTCGTCGAGCCTCAGCAAGTGGATGTTGCCCTCAAAATCCTCGGCCAGGGCAGTGCAGCTCTCAACCCAGTCGCCGCAATTGAGGTATTCGAACCCTTGAACTGTCCGGATCTCGGCTCGGTGGATATGCCCGCAAATGACGCCTTCGACCCCCGCCTGACGCGCCAATCGCACCATGGCCTCCTCATATTGGGTGACGTAGCGGACCGCACCCTTGGCTTGGAATTTCAGGTAGGCGGCCACCGACCAATAACCGAAGCCCATTCGACGTCGGAGTCGGTTGAAGAGCAGGTTGAACTCCAGGATCCAGTCGTAAAGGCGTGATCCCACGCGTTCGAGCAGTCGGTTGAAGAGGACCAACCCATCGAGTTGGTGGCCGTGGAGCACGAGATATCGCCGCCCGTCCAAACCCTCGTGGATGGCCCGTTCCACCAAGCGCACTCCACCCAGGTTCAGACCCAGGAATTGCTGCATGAATTCGTCGTGGTTCCCGAAAACGTAGGTGACCTGGGTCTGTTTGCGGTTCATCCGCAGGATTTTCTGGATGACCGTATTGGCCTCGGTGCTCCAAAGCCATCGCCGACGCAGTTCCCAGCCGTCGATGATGTCCCCCACGAGGTAAAGGTGCCGGCACTCGTGGTTGTGCAAGAACGATAGCAGGAGTTCCGCCTGGCTATGCCTGCTCCCAAGGTGAAGGTCCGAAATCCAGATGGCGTTATACTTCATGGCGTCTGCCGTCTTCGTTGCAACGAAGGTGTGCGCGTTAACTTGCTAAAGATGTCGGCATCCGAGTCCAAGTCGGAAACGGGGCGTCACCTAAAATTCTCCGTTATGAATCCTGTTTGATGCCATCGGCGGACGGCGTCACAGAATCGCCTTCTCGGAGGTCGCTTTCGAGATGCAAAGGACCGTGGGCGTCTTTACGGGAAAAACATCCAAGCGTCATGCATTTGTCACATGAGCTCCGAATATTAAAAGTCCTTGCATGCCTCATTTGTCGTTCATTAAGAGCGCTGCAGGTCATAAATCATGAAAACTCGTCGGCTACCAGCTTGGCTGATCCTCTGGGTCACCCTTACCTCCGCGCTGATCGGCACTCAGGTCCGAGGCGAAACCAACCGCATCACCGGATACTTGTACGGCACCCAAAACTGGGTGGCGACCAACACGTACATCCTGACGGGCTTTACCTACGTGATGAGCAATGCCGTCTTGAACATCGAGGCGGGCACGGTGGTGCAGGGGGCCTCCGGTACCGGGACGGCGAGCAGTGCCGCCAACGACTTCGGCTGCTTGTTTGTTTGCGCTGGTGGCAAGCTCAACGCCAACGGCACACCGAATCGTCCCATCATTTTCACTGGAGTCTCGGACGACGTGACCGACTCGGGCGACCTGCCCTTCCCGACGCGCGGTCTGTGGGGCGGTATCGTTCTCCTCGGCAACGCCCGGTTGAATAATCCGGGATGGACGACCAACAACGTGTCGTACGACATCTACGAAGGCTTGCCGGATTTGGCCGTGACCAATGCGGTGAGCGGTCAGGTCGATTATTTGCACCGTTATGGTGGTAGCAACGATGACGACAGCTCTGGCTCGATGCGCTACGTGTCGGTGCGCCACGGCGGCAAGAAGTTGACGACCGACAAGGAAATCAACGGTTGGTCGTTCTGCGGCGTGGGCCGAGGCACGGTGGCTGACTATTTGGAAGCTTACTGCATTGCTGACGACGGGTTCGAGTTCTTCGGTGGTTCAGTGAACACCAAGCACTTGGTGGCCGCTTTCTGCGACGACGACGGGTTCGACACCGATCAGGGCTACAATGGTCTGAATCAGTTCTGGTTCGGGATCCAGGAGCCCGGAGCCAAGGACAGCGGTTCGGAGCAGAACGGTCAGCCTCAGGCCCCGGACGTGCGTGTTCCGGGAGCATTGCCCTTGGCCAATTACTTGGTGCGCAACGCGACGATGATCGGAGCGGGCACCAATTCGAGCGGCAACGACGCGTTGCGGTTCCGTCAGGAGAACAAGGCGCGTTGGTACAACTCGGTGATCACCGATTTCGGTGGAGTGCGGGTGCGTATCGACGACGACGGGGTGTCGACTCCGGACGTGAAGAACAACGTGTTCTGGGGATTCAAGAGCGGGTCCAACGAAGACTACGGCAAGGAGTACGCGCCGACCAACAGCAACCAAGTGGTTGATCCGCTGCTGGGGGGCATCAGCCGCAAGCCCGACGGACAGTTGGATCCGACGCTGCGAGCGGGCAGTCCGGCTTACGGCGTGCCGCAGATGGACACCCCCGGCCTGACGACGGTCAATTACACTGGCGCCTTCGGTTCCGAGAACTGGGCCCAAGACTGGACGGCCATGGACGCCGCTGGATTCTTCAAGGCCACCAGCATCCGGGTCACTGGACCCTCTCTGTCCGACATCACCCCGTTGGCAAAGGACCAAAGCGTGGTGACCAGTGAAGACTCCCTGATCGCTATCGTTTTGAAGGGAAGCGACCCTCAGGGCGACGAGCTGACCTACACGGTGGTCACGGGTCCGACCCTGGGCACGCTCAGCGGCACCGCTCCCAACCTGATCTACACTCCCCGCGCCCATGCCAATGGAGCGGATTCGTTCACCTTCAAGGTCAACGATGGGTCGCTGGATTCGGCTCTGGCAACAGTGACCCTGTCGGTGAGTCCCGTTCCGGATGCCCCGGTCGCCTCACCGCAGGACATTTCTGCCAGTGAAAACACTGCGACCCCGATCACGCTTCAAGCCGTGGATCCGGACGGTGACGCCATCGTTTACACGTTCGTGTCGCAGCCGGTGCTGGGTTCCCTGTCCGGGACCGCCCCGAACCTCATCTACACACCGAAGCTCAATGCCCAAGGCAACGATTCCTTCTCCTTCAAAGTCAGCGATGGGGCTTTGGAATCCGCCGTGGTCACGGTTCGTATCACCATTGGCACTGTCGCGGGTAATGTGATCAACGTCCCTGCCGGCTACCTGTATGGTACGCATAACTGGGTGGCGACCAACACGTACATCCTGACGGGCTTCACCTACGTGATGAGCAACGCCGTCTTGAACATCGAGGCCGGCACAGTGGTGAAGGGGGCTTCGGGCACCGGAACCTCAAGCAGTGCTGCCAACGACTTCGGCTGCTTGTTTGTTTGCGCTGGTGGCAAGCTCAACGCCAACGGCACACCGAATCGTCCCATCATTTTCACTGGAGTCTCGGACGACGTGACCGACTCGGGCGACCTGCCCTTCCCGACGCGCGGTC
>CAMCYJ010000016.1 GCA_945883815.1 Akkermansia muciniphila
GGACGCCTGGGATCTATCGACAGAACGCGCCCATGCCACCCGTAAACTTCTGATGGAACACTCGGTGCGGTCCTCTCAATTCCGGAGGGTTTCCGGTTACGCGGACACCGCACCGATCGAAGGGGTTCCGGTCACCGATGAACGCAATCGTCGTGTTTCGATCATTCTCCGGGCCAACGCTGATGTGTACAGGTTCTAAAGTTTTTCCCGCTGCCGTCCATGTCCTCTAATTTCAAACCACTGACCACCGCAGCCAACGGCTCAGGCACGCCTCAATCGGGAAAGGCGACGGCCCAAAGGGACTTCAAGGGTGAGTTCCATCCGATTGGAGTGTCCGGCGACCACGCCCGGCCGGCGTTGGGTGTTGGAGCGCATGCCGCCCACATATCCCACGCGCCCGCAGTGGCTCCAACCCACGCGCTGCCTGTGGAGCCCGCTCCCAGGGTCTCTGCCGCCATCACTCGTTTGATTCGGGATGGCGATCGGATCACCCACATTGAGGTCCAATGCGGTTGCGGTGAAATCATCACAATGGAGTGCGGCTACACGGTGGCCGGTGAGTGATCGTCCTTCGGTTGGCGCATTCAAGTTGTGATTGCCGTGGGTCGTCCGTTGCCGCGCCGACTGAGGGCCACCCAGGACAAGACCTAGGGTCACCTTGGATGGCCGGGGTTCAAGAAACTGGGGGCGGACCTCCTTGGGTCCAGAGCGGTGCCAGCGGGTAATGACTCTGAAAGCTCCGAATCACTCCCACTCGATGGTTCCGGGCGGTTTGCTGGTGAGGTCCAGCACCACTCGGTTCACACCGCTGACTTCATTGGTAATGCGGGTGCTGATGCGTTCAAGGAGTTCGTACGGAACCTTCACCCAGTCGGCAGTCATGCCATCCTGCGATTCCACGATTCGCAGCGCGATGGTGTAGGCGTAGGTCCGCTCATCGCCTTGGACACCGACGCTGCGCACCGGCAGCAACACGGCGAAGGATTGCCAAGTCTTGTAGTACCAATCGGCCGCCTTCATTTCTTCGACTACGATCCGGTCGGCATTGCGCGTGATCTCCAACTTGTCCGGGGTCAACTCGCCGAGGCAACGCACGGCCAAGCCCGGCCCCGGGAAAGGTTGTCGATACACGATTTCCTTGGGCAGGCCCAGTTCGAGCCCCAACTGGCGGACCTCATCCTTGAAGAGATTGCGAAGCGGTTCGAGCAATTGAAACTTCATGCCCTCAGGCAGGCCACCCACGTTGTGGTGGCTCTTGATCATGTGGGCGGGATTGCCGGCGATGGGTACCGACTCAATGACGTCTGGGTATAGAGTTCCCTGGGCGAGGAACTTGGCCTTGCCGGCCCGGCGGGTGGCCGCTTGGAAGACATCGATGAAAGTCTTGCCGATGACCTTTCGCTTCTGCTCCGGATCCGTGACGCCCTTGAGTTTGCGCAGGAACAACGCAGTGGCGTTTTCGTATTGGAGTTTGAGTTGGAAATTGCGCCCGAAGACTTCCTGGACCACCTCGGCTTCCCGATGGCGGAGCAGGCCGTTGTTGACGAAGATGCAGGTCAGTTGGTCACCGATGGCTTTGTGGATCAGGGCCGCAGCGACGCTGGAGTCCACACCACCACTGAGCCCGAGAATCACCTTGTCCTTGCCGACCTTCGCTCGGATCTCTTCGCAGGCCTGTTCCACGTAATTGCGCATGGTCCAGTTCGGGCGGCAGCCGCAGACGCCGCGCACGTAGTTGGACAAGATTTCCTTGCCTCGGGGCGAATGCACGACCTCGGGGTGGAACTGGATGCCGAAATAGGATTTCTCGGTGTTCTCGATGGCGGCGTATTCGGAGTTTTCTGTGGTGGCCACCGACGTGAAGCCCTTCGGAAGTCGGGTCAGCTTGTCGCCATGCGAATTCCAGACTTGGAGAGTCTTGGGCAGTTTCCGGAATAAGGGGCATTCCTTGCGTGTGACCGTGAGGGTTCCCTTGCCGTATTCCCGCTTTGTGCCTTTTTCCACCTTGCCGCCCAAGAAATGCCCCATCAATTGGACGCCGTAGCAAATGCCGAGCACGGGTACTCCCAAGTCAAAGATGGCCGGATCGGGCAGGGGGGCCTTCTGCGTGTACACCGAAGAGGGGCCGCCGGAGAGAATGATGCCTTTAGCGCCCAATTTCTGGATCTCCGAGGCCGGGGTATCGAAGCGCAGGATGGTCGAATAAACGTTCAGTTCACGGACTCGGCGCGCAATGACCTGGGTGTACTGGGACCCGAAATCGAGAATGACGATCTGCTCCATGAGAGACGATGACGGCTGAAGTGCAGAGGCATCAAGCCGGATCTGCCGAACCGAATGCTCGGCAGATTTTGGGAATTCAAATGTTTTAGACATAAAACAACTTGTTTGACTGAACACTTTTTTGAGCGGAGTTTGTAACAAATGCACATGGGTAAACGTTTCGCAGGTCTGCTCCGATGGCTGGGGTGGCACGTTGCTCTGCTGGCAGGGGCGAGCCTAGGGCTGTTTGGACAGCGGGCTCACGGGGCGCCTCTTACTGTCTGTGCCACCGTGGGAATGGTCGCAGATTTGGCCCGCGGTGTGGGCGGACAGGAGGTGGTGGTGGAAGGATTGATGGGTCCCGGTGTGGACCCGCACCTGTACAAGGCGACCTCTTCCGATCTCATCCGCCTGCAACGGGCGGAGGTGATCTTGTATGGCGGATTGCATCTGGAGGGGAAGATGCAGGAGACCTTCCAACGGTTGTCCCGGTCGGGACGGCGGGTGCGGGCGGTCACGGATGGGCTTCCTCGGGAGCGGTTGATCCGGGTGGGCCAAGACGGGATCGTGGATCCTCATGTCTGGTTCGACGTCGAACTCTGGTCGCGATGCGCCGACCGAGTCGCCGAGGAATTTGCTGCGGCACGCCCCGAATCGGCCAGCGGTTTCCGCCAGCGGGCCGCGACCGTGAAACAGGAATTGAAAGCCCTCCATCAGTGGGTCTTGGCGCGCGTGGCCACGGTGCCGGAAGCCCGGCGCATCTTGGTGACCAGTCACGACGCCTTCGGATATTTTGGCAAAGCCTACGGATTCCAGGTGGTCGCCTTGCAGGGGATTTCCACCGTGACTGAGGCCGGCTTGGCCGACATGACCCAGTTGACGGACTTCATCCGATCCAAGGGGGTTCCCGCTGTCTTCGTCGAGAGCAGTGTGTCTCATGCCAGTCTGGAGCGGATCCGGAAGGATGCTGGCGTTAAGCTGGGGGGTGAACTGTTCTCGGACGCCATGGGGACGCCGGGGCAGCGCCACGACGGGTATGATCTGGGCACTTACCAGGGAATGATCCGGCAGAATGTCGACCGGATTGTGGAAGGGTTGAAATGAGCTCGGAGACTCTGAATTCGGCCAGCGTCCCACCGTTGGAAATTCACGACCTGACGGTGGCTTACCGCAACAAGCCGGTGCTCTGGGGCATCGATCTAGTGGCTCCAGCGGGCAAACTCATCGGTATTGTAGGCCCCAACGGAGCGGGCAAATCCACTTTGATCAAGGCTTGCATGGGTCTATTGCCCTGTTCTTCAGGGTGGGTGACTGCGTTTGGCCGGCCGGTGGTTCAATCCCTGGGGCGTGTTGGATACGTGCCGCAGCGCGAGTCTGTGGATTGGGATTTTCCGGTCAGCGTCATGGATGTGGTTCTCATGGGTCGCTACGGGCGCATCGGGCTCTTCAAGAGGCCCAGCTCGGAGGATCGTCGGATTGCCCGGGAATGTTTGGAACAGGTGCAAATGCTGCCTTTTGGCGATCGGCAGATCTCGAATCTTTCTGTGGGCAGCAGCAGCGGGTTTTTCTGGCTCGGGCCCTGGCTCAAGAGAGCGATTTGTACTTCATGGACGAACCCTTCGCCGGGGTGGATGCAGCCACCGAATCGGCGATCATTTCGCTGCTGCAAGGGTTGCGTTCACGGGGCAAGACCATCTTGGTGGTACACCACGATTTGCCCACGGCTCGGACTTATTTCGATTGGTTGCTCCTCCTCAACATGCGGGTAGTGGCTTTCGGTCCAACCGAGCAGGTGTTCACGCCCGAGTTGCTCCAGAAGACCTACGGCGGTCGCCTGACGGTTTTGAGCGAAGTGGCCGAAGCGGTCGGGGCCAAGGCTCACTGACATGATTGCCGCCTCCCCTGGACATTTGACCCTAGCCCTTGGACGACGGGCCGGGAACGGCTACCGATTCGCGGGCTTGAGTCTGGGTTTGGCGTTGCTATTGGCGTCGGCGTTCACGGCTCAAGCAGCCAAGATCGGTGACCTGACCCAGACCCGATGGACCGAGCAGGCTTGGCGGTTTGTCACGCTGTCCGACCCGGTAGTGCGCTATGCCTGTCTGGGAACCGTGTTGCTGGGGATCTCCTGTGGCCTCTTGGGAAGCTTTCTGGTGGTGCGGCGTATGGCACTGCTCGGGGATGCCCTCTCCCATGCAGTGCTGCCCGGAGTGGCCTTGGGATTCCTGTGGAATCTGGAGAAGGACCCGTTGGCCATCTTCATCGGTGCGTTGCTGGCTGGGTTGGCCGGTTCAGCGACTGTTTCCATCCTCACACGAACCACTCGCCTCAAGGAAGACACGGCGTTGGGAATGGTGCTGGCCTCCTTCTTTGGGATGGGCCTGTGCCTGATTTCGATGTTCCAGCGGCTGCCAACTGGCAACAAGAGTGGCATCGAGACCTTTTTGTTTGGTCAGGCCGCGGCTCTGGGGCCTGGTGACATCCAAGTGATGGGGGCGGTGACTCTGGTGGTGGTGGGCCTTCTGGGGTTGGGCTACAAGGAGTTCTTGCTGGTGAGCTTTGATCCGGGTTTCGCCCGGGTCCTGGCACTCCCTACGGTGTGGTTTGAACGCCTGCTGGTGATGCTTCTGGCTTTTTCCGTGGTGGCCGCGCTGCAGGCGGTGGGCGTGGTCCTTGTTTCGGCCATGCTCATCATTCCCGCGGCGACGGCCTCGCTCCTCACCGACCGCTTCCATCGGGTCCTGGTTTGGAGTTCCTGTCTGGGGATGATTTCTGGACTGAGTGGAGCCTTCCTTTCGTTTTTGGGCACACGGCTGCCCACCGGGCCGTTCATGGTGCTTTCAGCGAGCCTGCTCTTTGCCCTGGCCCTGCTGTTTTCGCCCCGACAGGGCATGGTGCCCCGCTGGTATCGACAGCGGTCCCAACGCGTGCGCATCGAACGGGAAAACACCCTCAAGGCCATTTATCAGGTGCTCGAGTCCTCCGGATTTGCGGCGGAAACAGTCACTGTGGCGGCCTTGGCGGCGAGGCGTCGGTTGCCCCCTACCACAGTTGAGGCCGAGATCCGGTCGTTGGTCGTCGCGGAGTTCGCAACCGCCTCCGGGGACCAAGTAGCGCTGACCCCGTCCGGATGGCAACGGGCTTGTGCCATCGTGCGGAACCACCGGCTATGGGAACTCTATCTTACCCACGCTGCCCAGATCGCGCCGGACCACGTGCACGACGATGCAGAGAAGATCGAGCACGTGCTGGGTGAGGCCATGATCCGTGAATTGGAAAGGCGATTGCCTCGGATCGACACCGACCCGCACGGGCGTCCCATCCCGTCGCTGCCGGCCTCGATGGCGGGCGCCCGTCTCGGTGCCGGTGGTGCTGGCCATCCTCCGGTAGGCTACGGAGGACGATCATGACGCTCATCCCGGAGTTTCAAGCCCACCGCGTCTTCGTCGAACCTTGGACCACCGAGTTGGGAAGCCATGGGCTCATGGCTCTGGTGACATTCCTCGTAGGGGCGTCTTGTGGCCTGATCGGCAACTTCCTCATCTTGCGGCGGATGGCTTTGGTAGGCGACGCCATCAGCCATAGTGTGCTGCCGGGGATCGCCCTGGCATTCCTCATCACCGGTTCCCGCGGCATCGGAGCAATGGTTCTGGGGGCTGTTGTCGCCGCTTGGTTGACGCACGGGTTGATCGAACTCATCTCCCGTCACTCGAGACTCAAGCAGGATGCGGCCATCGGCATCGCTTTCTCTACGCTCTTTGCCATCGGGGTGGTCCTCATTGCCGTCTTTGCCGACAAGGTGGATCTGGATCAGGACTGCGTTCTCAATGGGGAACTGCCGATGATCCCCCTCGAACCTCCCGTCCGACTGGGTGGCTGGGTTCTGGGGCCGCCCCCATTGCTGAGGCTGGTCGTGGTCCTGATCGTTTCCTTGGGGTTGCTCGTGATGTTCTACAAGGAATTGCTCATCACTTCTTTTGATCCCGGGTTGGCCTCCTGCCTTGGGATTCGGGTCGGGGTCATCCATCACGGATTGATGCTTTGGCTTTCCATGGTGGTGGTGGCTTCCTTTGAGGCTGTGGGTGCGATCCTCGTCATCGCGCTGCTCATCCTACCTGGCGCCACGGCGTCAATGTTGACCGACCGGATGATTCCCCGATTGGCCTGGACCACGGTTCATGCGGCTTTGAGCGCGATCAGTGGTATGCACCTGTCGGTGGCGCTGGATTGCTCACCGGCTGGAGCGACGGTGGTGGCGGGGGCCGGTTGGTTTTGTGTGGCGTGGCTTTTCAGTCCGACGGAAGGACTCATTCCGCGCAGGTTGCGCCTGCACACCGGCTCGGTTGACAGCCGACTTCGAAGCCCCGAGCTTTCGGACAGCAGCGAAATTGCCTGAAGATTCAATTTTCGAACCCCTCGATGACTTCCATGAAGACCGTTTCCTCCCTCGCGTTGGCTCTCCTCACCGGAACCCTCTCGGCCTTGGCCGCCTCCGGTTGGCAAACCGACTTCACGGCCGCCCAGACTGCGGCCAAGAAGGACGGCAAGGCCATCTTGCTCGATTTCACCGGATCGGACTGGTGCGGATGGTGCATCAAGATGAAGAAGGATGCCCTCGATCAGAAGGCTTTCCAGGAGTTCGCCGACAAGAAGCTGGTGTTGGTGGAGGTGGACTTCCCCAACAACAAGAAGCAGACCGATGAGGTGAAGAAGCAGA
The DNA here is from genome assembly GCA_945883815.1 of Akkermansia muciniphila. Lineage (GTDB taxonomy): Bacteria > Verrucomicrobiota > Verrucomicrobiia > Limisphaerales > UBA9464 > SXXZ01. The sequence continues at coordinate 6,980 of CAMCYJ010000016.1, forward strand.
ACGAAGGCCTGCAGAAAAAGTACGGCGTGGAGGGGTATCCGACCTTCGTCCTCGTAGATCAGAGCGGCAAGGAACTCGGCCGCCATGTGGGTTATCTCAAGGGCGGGCCTTCGGCCTTTGTCCAGAAGATCGAAGGGTGGACGAAGACCGCAGCCGCCAAGTAATACCTTTCCCAGGACGCCTTGGGTTCGCCCAGGAGTTCGGTTTGCCTAAGAGTTTGACACCTGACGGAGGGCCTCGAAGAGGACGATCGCCACGCAGTTCGAGAGGTTCAGCGATCGTGCCTCTGGATTAGCCATGGGGATGTCCAGCCAGTGTTCTGGGTGGGCTTGAAGCAAGGCCAACGGAAGTCCGGCGGTTTCGCGGCCGAACACCAGGTAATCGTCCGGTCGAAATGCGGCTTGGGTGTACCGACGCGGGGCACCTTGCTCGATGAACCAGAGTCGGCTGCCGGACGCGAGGTGGGTCTGGAACTCGTTCCAAGTGGACCATCGTCGCCAATCGACCAGTTTCCAATAATCCATGCCGGCCCGGGCCAGGCGTTTATCGTCGATTTCGAAGCCCAGTGGCTCGATGAGATGGAGGGTGGAGCCGGTTGCCGCGCACAATCGGGCGATGTTGCCCGTGTTGGGCGGGATTTCGGGTTCGACGAGGACGATATTCACGGAACGCAAGGCAGTCGGCGGAGGACCGTGCAGGATTGGCACCGGAGTGGGCAATCGGGAATAGCCCGTCTTGACGCTTGATCCGGAGGGGCCGGGTTGGATGATCTCATCCCAATGCCTACCGAATCCTCTCCAGGATCCGCACCGTTCTGGACGACCCCGGAATTCCCCCGTGTGCTGCCCTTTGCCGTGTTTCTCCTCATCGGAAGCCTGGCCGGAAAATTCTTTCCCGGTTCCGAGTACTGGATTTACGCCCTCAAGACTTTGGCGGTTGCAGGGCTGCTTTGGGTGCTGCGCAAGCGCCTGCCGGAGATGCGGTGGGAGTTTACTGCGCCGGGTGTTGTTGTTGGAGTCTTGGTGGCGTTGGCTTGGATCGGGATGGACGGATTCATTCCGTCGCTTTCGGAGATCTATGACCGTCTCTCGACTCTCTGGACCGGTCGTCCTGCGCAACCGCAGCCGGAGGATCCGCCTTGGAACCCACTGGCATTCTTCAAGGACAACCCGGCTCTAGGATGGGGATTTCTGGCGATACGGGTATTGGGACGTTCAGTGCTGGTACCCATGATTGAGGAGGTATTTTACCGCTCCTTCTTGTATCGGATGATTGTTCGCCCCGATTTCTTGGAGGTGTCCCTGAGGACGTGGAATCCCATGGCTTTCGCGGGAACTTGTCTGCTCTTCGGGTTGAGTCATCCCGGTCAATGGTTGGCGGCCATTGTTTGTGCAGCCCTCTACCAAGGTTTGGTCCTGAAGCTTGGGCGGATCGGAGACGCCATGGTGGCCCACGGGGTGACCAATGGCCTCATCAGTGCCTACGCCATTAGCACCGGCCATTGGCAGTTCACCTGAACCGGTTCGCCCAGAAAACGACTGCCGCCTGCATGGAACAAAGACTCGCAGCCACCGGCGAGGAGCCCTCAGCACTTGGGTCGATCCTTCTCCGTCCCATGGCCCTTCCGCCGTGTGTCGTTTTTGAGGACGACGACTTGCTGGTGGTGAACAAACCTCCGGGTTGGAACACCCATGCCCCGAGTCCTTATGCGGGCGAGGGGGTGTATGAATGGCTGCGCCACCGGGAACCGCGTTGGGCCGAGTTGGCTATCTTGCACCGCCTCGACAAGGAGACATCGGGATTGATGGTCTTCGGTAAAACGCCTTTGGCCAATCGGTCTCTGACGCAACAGTTCGAACAGCGACAGGTAGAGAAGGTGTACCGATTGCGCACGGACCGTGCTATCCAGTCCACCGACTGGATCGCCGACTGGTCCGTGGTGCGGGCCGGAGATCATTACGTCGCCCGTCCCCACGCCGCGGGGCTGGATCCGGCAGAGACACGGTTTCATCGGGTCGCCCACGGAAACGGTTGGACGGAGTGGGAGGCCTATCCGCGAACCGGCCGGACGCATCAAATTCGGGTGCATGCGGCTCAGGGCGGCATGCCGCTGATAGGGGATTCACTGTACGGAGGCAGTCCCGACGCCCGACTCCATTTGACTGCCCATCGCCTCGCATTCGAGCACCCGCGGACTGGAGATCCCGTCAGTTGGTCGGTGGATCCTCAGTGGGATTTGGACCCTCGAAGTATTCTCCGCAAAGCAGTCATCCATCCCACGGAGACCGACGCGTATCGATGCCTGCACGGAGCCGCAGAATCCGGTGGGAGTACGCTCTACCTGGACGCCTTGGGACCCTTTCACTTGCTGCACAGCGATGCTGAAGCCCCCGGAAGCCTCGATGTCGGCGCGGGGATTCAGGCTGCCAATTTGTACCACCGGCGCCTGAATCGGAAGGTCGGTTTCTCGGGCACGGATGAGAATTGCCCCCGGTGGGTCCGTGGTGAACGGGCTCCGGAGTCGTTCACGGTTCGGGAAAACGGAGTTCGGTATGAGATGCGATTCGATCAGGGCTACAGTGTTGGTTTGTTCCTCGATCAGAGGGACAATCGTCGTCGCCTCCTCACAGGTCATATCGCCTCCGATTTTCCCTTGCTGGGCTACCCGGTGACCAATCCGGAGGTGTTGAACTGTTTCGCCTACACCTGCGCCTTCAGCGTTTGCGCGGCGCTGGGCGCAGCCCGTGTCACCAGCCTCGACCTTTCCAAAAAATACTTGGATTGGGGACGACGCAATTTCGCTCTCAATGGCCTGGATCCATCCGCCCATGATTTCATCTTCGGCGATGTCTTCGATTGGCTGCGGCGACTCGGCAAGAAGGGGCGGCAGTTTGATTGCGTGCTTTTGGATCCTCCGACCTTTTCACGATCCAAAGAGCGTGGGGATTTTCGGGCCGAGCACGATTATGGAGCCCTGGCTGCCTCGGCCGCTGCCGTCCTCAAACCCGGAGGCACACTGTTTGCCTCCACCAATGCCGCCCGCCTGGAACCGGCGGTGTTCCTCGGTCAGATCCGAGCGGCCCTGGCTGAGGTGGGGCGACGTGTCCTCAGCGAACATTATGTTCCTCAGCCGCCGGATTTTCCGGTGAGCCGTGAAGAGCCTGCTTATCTGAAAACCGTGTGGATTCGAGTGGCCTGACGCGGTGACTCGCGGCCAGTGGATCGATTCCCAAAATAGGCCCTGGAAACCGCCGTCCTGTTGCGCGGACTAGGTAAGCTCTATAATCTCAAGCAATGGCAGAGAAGACGTTGGTGCAGATTCCAGTGGCCCAGAGGGAATTGTTCGACAAGGGGTTGGCGGCCCTCCAGAAAAACAATCTCGATTACGCGGTGGCCTTGTTTGTCCAAGTGTTGAAGGCCGAACCCGGATTTTACGAATGCCGTGAAGCGCTCCGGGCCGCCCAGCACAAGCGGGCGGGGACCCGCGGGGGAGGGTTTTTTAAGAAACTGCTCGGATCAGCCAACACCCTCACCTCTGGACGATTGGCGCTCCGGTCCAATCCGTTGGAAGCCATCTTGATCGCCGAGGAGGCGCTGAATCAGGACCCCTCCAACATGCAGGCCCATGATTTGTTGTCCGACGCCGCCTTGCAGGCCCAGTTGCCCAAGACGGCGCTCCTGTCGTTGGAGGTCGCCTTCAAGGCCAACTCCTCCGATCGAAAGCTGGCCGAAAAACTGGTCGAGGCGCACACCCAACTGGGCAATCACTCCCGTGCTGAAAAACTGCTGCGTGACCTGTTGTCGGTTGATCCGGGAAACCCGGCGTTGAACGAGCGACTCAAGAATCTGCTGGCGCTGCGGACCCTCAAGGAAGGTGGCTACGACCAACTCTCCAGCGGGACCGGAAGCTACCGAGATGTCCTGCGGGACAAGGAGCAGTCCAAGTCGCTGGAGCAGGAGCACCGCGAGGTGAAGGACGTGGATGTCTTGGAACGACTCATTGGCGAACAAGAAGCCCTCCGGACAGCTGATCCGTCAAATCCGCGCGTGCTGCGAACTCTGGCAGATCTTTGCCTCAAGAAGGGGGAGTTCGATCGGGCCGTCGGCTACTATGAGCAAGTTCAGTCGGTGAGCGGCATGACCGATCCACTGATCCTTCAGTGCATCCGGGATACCCGACTGGCTCAATTCGCTACTCTCGAAAAAACTCTGGATCCCCAGACCGAGTCGGGCCAGAGCGCGCTGCAGGCCCTAGGCCAACAACGTCAGGATTACCTCTTGGAGGATGCCAAACGCCGTGGGGAAGCCAATCCCACCGACCTCTTGGTACGATTCGAGTTGGGCGAACTTTACTTCAAGTCGGGGCGTCTTGGTGATGCAATTGCGGAGTTGCAGAAAGCTCAGAATAACCCCAATCGTCGTGTAGCGGCCATGGGACTGCTGGCCCGGGCTTTTTTCCAGCGCGGTATGAATGACATGGCAGCGAGAAAATTGCAGGAAGCCTTAAAGGAAAAGCCCGTCTTTGACGATGAAGCCAAGGAGTTGACGTATCACCTCGGTATTGTTCTGGAAAAAATGAATCGCCCCCAAGAGGCCATCGAACAGTTCAAGCTCATCTATGAGCAGGACATAGCATATCGCGATGTCATGGCCCGGGTTGAGCAGTTCTACGCCTCGCAAAGTTGACGGTTCAAACGCACCCATGGGTCCAGGAAAGCTCAATGTCGCCGACGGAAACGAGCACATGTCGCTCGAGAAGGTCCTGATCGTCGAAGACAACGAAGTGATTCGGCGGGCGTTGGAGCTACAACTCCAGCGTCGTCGATTCGATGTGATTGGCGTGTCGACCCTTGCGGTCGCTCAAGATTACCTCGGCAAGGACAACTGGGATCTGGTCTTCGTCGATGTGCGTCTTCCCGATGGCGAAGGAACCGACATCCTCCGCGTTCTCCAAAGCCGTTCGGTCAAACCCTTGGTGGTGATGATGACTGGCCATGCGTCCATCGAATCGGCGGTGGCGTGCATGCGGGACGGTGCCTTCGACTACCTGATCAAGCCATTCTCGTCGGACCAGATCGACATCACCCTCAAGAAGGCCCAGGAGTTCACCCAGCTCATCAAGGTCAACCGGTACTTGAGCCAGGGCGATCCTTCCGAGGCGACCGGTTCTGAACTGCTGGGTCGCAGCCCGGCCATGCAGGCTCTTCGCGATCTCATCCGCAAGGTGGCGCGGACTCAGGCGACGGTGTTGGTCCAGGGAGAGAGCGGCACCGGCAAGGAGTTGGTTTCCCGTGCCATCTATCGTGAAAGCTCCCGAGCCAACGGGCCGTTCATCAAGGTAAACTGCGCGGCTATCCCTGAGAACCTCATTGAGAGCGAGTTTTTCGGGCACGAGAAAGGTGCCTTCACTGGGGCGTTGACCAAACGCGAAGGTCGCTTCGAGTTGGCGCACGGCGGCACCATCCTGCTGGACGAGATCAGCGAGGTGGCTCCGCACGTACAGGCGAAGCTCCTTCGGGTTCTGCAGGAGCGCGAACTTGAGCGCGTGGGCGGCAATCGCTTGATCCGAGTCGATGTGAGGGTGATCGCCACCACCAACCGCAATCTCGAAGAGAGCATTGCTCGCAAGGAATTCCGCCAGGACCTTTATTTCCGGCTGAACGTCGTACCCATCTCGGTGCCACCGCTTCGGGAGCGCAAAGAGGACATTTCCTTCCTGACCGAACAGTTCATGCAGCGCTTGGCCCGCAAACACGGTGTCCGAGTCAATGGCATCTCGGCCTCTTGCCAGGCGGCACTGATTTCCCACGATTGGCCCGGCAATGTCCGCGAACTCCAGAATGTCATCGAACGGGCCGTAATATTGTGTCCCGATGGGGGTGAGTTGTCGGAAGGCCATCTCGGATTCCACCCCTCCAGCGTCACCGTGGCGGTTGCCCCGGTGGCAGCGTCGCGCTCCGCGGCCGTCGGCGGTGCAGTCGAGATGTCTCCGTCGGCTCCCGCATCGTCCTCAGCGCCGCATTCTGCGTCGAATCCGGCTCCGGTAGGCCAGGGGGCGGTGGTTCCTCTGGATCAGTTGGAAAAGCAGGCCATCTTGCAGGCGGTCGACGCCTGTGGTGGCAATCGGACTCAGGCAGCCCGTCTGCTGGGCATCAGTGTCCGAACCATGCGCAACAAGCTGCGCGAATATGGTGTGGCTCCGGGCGGTTCCGACTCCGGTTCCGACGATGGAGAGGGCGGTGCGGATGAGGTCGCGCCGGGTTCAATCGCCGGTTCCAACGGAGGTTCGAACCCGTCCGATCCAAACCTGGGATCCTCGACTTGATCCGGGCGAGTTCACTCGCTCCGCGTCGTCTGGTCGTGAAGGCTGCGCTTTCTTTCGCAGGAGCTTGAATGCTCGCTCGTTAAGGGCCTCAAGCACGAGCCTCGTGCATGGCCTGCTCCCGGTTTTTACCTCGTTTTGCGAGAGAATTCGCCGCGCCATCCCGCTCTCCCTGACCCCCTTCGAGCAGGATCCGGCGATCCAACCCGAAAGGGGCCTCTTGGAAGGGGCTCAGCGCAGGAAGGCTTCGTGCAGGCCGCCGTCCACGGTAATGACCTGTCCGGTGGTCTTGCTGAGCCGTTGGCTGATTAGCAGGAAGTACGCTTCGGCCTGATCGGCCGGGGTGATCGGTGACTTGGTCAGCGTCCGATCGGCGTAGAACTGGGCCAGCTTGCGAACCAGGGAATCCGTCGCTTCATCGTCCGTGTAGGGGATGTTGTACTTGGCCAGGGATCCGATCACGCGGTCCCGGGGGAACATGGCCGATCCTTGAACCACCGTCGCCGGCGCCACACCATTGACGCGTACCAGTGGGCTCAACTCGATGGACAGCTCGCGGACCAGATGATTGGCGGCCGCCTTGGAGCAGTCGTAGGCAACGCTGCCTTTTTTGGCGACCACCGCGTTGGCGCTGGTGGTGAGCACCAGGTTGCCGCGCAATCCCTGTTCCTTCCAAGTCCTGGAAGCCTCGTCGCCGACCAAGTAGCTGCCGGTGACGTTGATGTTGAAGGTGAGCGCCCACTTGTCGTCGGGAATGTGACCACTGGTGTCGCTGGGCACGAAGATACCCGCCGTGACGCAAATGGAATCAAACCCACCGTAGGCCAGCGCCACGCGATCGAGCATGGCCCGGATGCTGGCCCGGTCGGTGATGTTGGCTGCCAGGCCGATGGCCGGACCGCAGCCGCTGATGCCCGTGCCGGCGACGCCGATGCCCTGTCCGAGCTTGGCGATGATCTCATTGGCGGTGGCCTGAGACCCGGCTTCGTTGAGGTCCACGCAAACGATTTGAGCGCCTTCTTTGCTGATGCGCAGCGCGGTTTCCCGGCCGATGCCGGAACCGGCACCGATCACGACGACCACCTGGCGCGCCAATTCCTTTTCGGGCGGCATGCGGCGCAGCTTGGCTTCCTCGAGCAGCCAATACTCGATGTCGAAGGCCTCCTGCTGGGGCAGGGCGATGTAGCGGTCCACCGCCTCGGCTCCGCGCATCACTTCGACGGCGCAGTTGTAGAACTCGGCCGTGACGCGGCTCTCCGACTTGTCCTTGCCCCAGGCCACCATGCCCAGACCCGGGATGAGAATAACCGTGGGATTGGGGTCGCGCATCGCCGGCGAATTGGAACGCTTGCAGCGCTCGTAATAGGCTGCGTAGTCCTTCCGGTATTGCTCCAGACCCGCCTTGAGCTTGGTCTTGAGGGTCGCAGCGTCCTCGGTCTGCGGATTCCAATCCACATACAGGGGCTTGATCTTCGTGCGCAGGAAGTGGTCGGGGCAGCTGGTGCCGAGTTCCGCCAGTCGTGCGGCGTCCTGGGAGTTGGTGAAGCGCAGGATCCGTTCATCGTCCTGCACGGTGCCGATCAGCCGGCGTTGTTGGCTCACCTGCCCCCGGAGCCAAGGCAGGATGGCCGCCAATCGCTCGTTGCGGACCTCTTGAGGCAAGCTCTGGTACTTCGGTCCACCGAAGGCAGCGGCATCGCCTCCCTTGGCTTGATACTTCGCCTCAATGAATGCGGCTGCCTTTTCGATGTATTCCAGAGTGGCGAGGTAGCACTGCTTGTCGTCGTCATCCCAGGAGATGAACCCGTGCTGGCCCATCATGATGGCCTTGGCTTTGGGGTTTTTGCGGCACACCTCCTGCATCGCCAGACCCAGTTCAAAACCAGGGCGCATCCAGGGGACATAATCCATGGAGTCCCCGAAGATCTCTTGGGTGAGTTCCACGCAGCGGTTGGAAGCGGCGATGGCGATGATCGCATTGGGGTGCATGTGATCGACATGACGCCCCGGAATGAAGCTGTGCAGGGGGGTGTCGATCGAGGACGCCCGCGGGTTGAGGTTGAAGGTGGTGTGGGAATACATGGCCACCATGTCGTCTTCGGCCGGCGATTTGAGGCCCTTATCCGGGCGGGCAGCATACACGCCTTGGAGTCCGATGAGGCGGTCCTGATAAAGCGAGCTGAAGAATTCCCGTGAGGCCGTGCGCAAATCACCGCCAGACCCCTTCACCCAAAGGACCGTCACGTCTTGGCCGGTGAGTGGATCCTTCTCGGTGAGTTTCGAGGAGGTGTTGCCGCCACCGGTGTTGGTGACCCGCTGGTCGGCGCCCAGCTTGTTGGAGCGATAGACCAGACGGTCTGCACCGCTCAGTGCATTGGCTTCGGCGTCATTCCAGAGATTGGAAACGTGCGTGAATTGGCTCATGGCGAATTGGCTGCGATGGATCGGACAGCGACTGCTGAAGCGCAACGCTGGAGTGCCTGATTTCTCCGTCAAACCGAAACTTGGACTCTGAGAGCCTGTCTGAAAATCGGGAGGGGTCCGGCGGCTGGAGAATTCTGGGTTGGGCAAAGCGGTGAGCGGCGGGGCAGCTCCTCAGCAGTCTGCTTCTTCCTAGCGCCTTGCCCATCGAACCCTTCCCTCCCAAACAGAACACCTCCCCATTTCAGGCAGACTCTAACGATCCAATGGATGCCGTTGTGGATTTTCAGAGGGTTTTGGCCGATGCTCTTTTCCATGAAATCGGCCTATGAACTGGCAATGGATCGTTTGAGCAAAACCGCGCCGCCGGCCAAGTTGACCGCCGCACAGAAGGCGGAATTGGCTGAATTGGATTCCATCTACGCCGCGAAACTGGCGCAGGCGGATTTGTCCACCCGCGAGGCCCTCCAGGCGGCGCAGGCCGCCCGGGACATCGAGACCATGGAAGTTCTTCGGCAGCGCTATGCCAGCGACAAGGCCAAGATCGAAGCCGAACGCGAGGCCAAGAAGGATCGGGTTCGGGGCGTTTGAGGTTCTGGATCAGGTTCCGGGGTTCGGTTCACCGGTCGACGGCCCCGATGCTGCTCCGGATCGCCCAGCGCAGTTTGGCGGGAGCCGAACGCGGGTTGGACCGGAGTTCCTCAGGTCCGGGCCGTCGGACGGAGTCGCTCACGATGGTGTAGAGCCCTTGCCGTTGGCCTTCCGCGAACGCCTGCTTGACGCGACGATCCTCGCCCGAGTGGAAGGTCAGGATGGCGACACGCCCACCGGGCTTGAGGCAGGCTGGCAATTGGCGGAGCAGGGCCTCCAAAACGCCGAATTCATCGTTCACTTCGATCCGGAGTGCCTGAAAGACTCGCCGGATTCGGGCATCGCCTTCGGCCTTGTCCCGCGTCCATTTGCGCCCTCGATAGAGTTCGTGGAGCAGTCGGGCGAACTCCCGGGTTCGGGTAATCGGTTGTAGTTGCAACGCTGCGAGGACCGCCTCGGACAATGCATCTGCCATGGGTTCGTCGGCGTTGTCCCGAAGTGCCGTGGCCAGTTGCTGCGGTGTCGCTCGGGCCAACCACTGCGCGGCGGAAAGTCCCTTGGCGGGGTTCATGCGCAGGTCGAGCGGACCATCGTCCTTGTAGGTGAAGCCGCGGGCCGGATCGTCGAGTTGCATCGAAGATACGCCCAAGTCGGCCAGGATCCCATCGACACTCAGGATACCCAAGCTGGCCAGACCCGCCGCCAGACCCGCGAAGTTGCTCCGGACGGGGATGAATTGGGCTTCCGACCATCCGGCCTGTCGGAGGCGCTCCGTAGTCTTGGGCAACTCGACCGGGTCACAATCAAAGCCTACCAGTCGACCGTCGGTTCCGAGGCGGGCCAGGATTTCGCGGGCATGACCCCCATAGCCGAGTGTGCAGTCGACCAGGGTTTGTCCGGGTTGAGGTTCGAGTGTCTCCAGGATCTCCGGCACCAGGATGGATCGGTGGGATCCAGCCGGGGTCTTGCCGGAAGCGATGATCCGGGCGACGTCCGCCGCGTATTGCTCTGGGGCTTTCTCTTTGTATTTCTCAGCGAAACGACGCGGGTGGCTGCCGGCATAGCGGACCCGGCGCCGGTGCGTGGGAACCTCGCCCGTAGAGGTGGCGGGTGATTGGACTGGAGTGGGTTCAGGCTCAGGCAGTGGATCGGGGAGCATGTCGGACAAGAGTGCTGTGGCGTGACGCAATGGAGGCTATTTCTTTCCCCCAAGAATGAGGAGGGCGACGTCGAGGATGAAGAGGAGAACGATTGTGATCTCCAAGGCCATCATCCAGCGGTTTGCGTGGTCGGACTTCAGTAATTCATGGAGTTCGCCCACGGTCTTGAGTTTTTCTTCGACGCCTTTCTTCCAATCCGCCAAGTGAAAGCGCCTGGCGGTGGTTTCGTAGATGCGGGCCAAATGCCAGTCACCCAGGAATTTGTTGATGTTGGACAGCTCGTCGCTGAAGCGGGCCATGTCGATGCGGAGTTCGCGCAAGCCGGTGATCAACGCCTTGCGAGTCCGCATGGGTGCTCCGGCCAGATCTCGGTAACTGCGTTCGAGCACGAGGTCCAAGTGACGGTCATACGCTTCCAACTCGGCCAATTGCAGGTTGGCCACTTCGATGGCGTAGAGGCATTCCTCCCACTCGCTGGGAGTATCTACCAACAGGGCGGCATCCCAGTCGATGACCGCCAAATCATGCTGGTAATAGCTGATGTGGCGGGAGGTCGATTCGTGGATCTCCTGGCCGGACAGACAGGCAGGATCATTCTCCTGGTTGAGCAGCCCGGCGATGGCCTCCCGATGTTTGGCCATCCAGGATTCCGACCGGAAGGGTGCTCCATGATCGGTGGGCGGTTGCAGACAGAAAACAGTGTAAGCTTCCTCTTCGGAAAGGCATTCGTTGGATCGAAGCACCCAGGGCGCCAATTCGGACCTCAGTTTCTCGGCGAGATCACGGACCTCCTGATCCAAGGTGGTTTGATGGAAGCGTAGGTCGTGGTAGGCGACCAGATCGGCCAGCTCATCGACTTCGAAGGGGACCCGAACGCGGATGCTGATCGCACCGATGGGAAGGATCTTGGTCTCAATGCGAATTTGGATGGACCCGTGAGGACCGACCCGATCTTCCGGAGGCAACCGGATCATCCGAGGTCGGTAGAAGACCAGGTGTTTTGGGTTCCGCTTCGAAGCATCCAAGCGGTACTCGGATATCCGGTGACCCATCAGACTGGTCGGAAGTTCCCGCGACAGCTCGTAGGCGATGTCATAGGCGAAGAAGTACACCACCTCGCCCCGGAGGCGGGCAGTGGGGTCGGGGAGGTTCGCTTCCATGATCAAAGAATAGCCGGATCCCTGCGTCGGGAAAGGTCGGGGCCTGGGACCGGAACGATTTTGGGTCGGATCGGTCGGGCTGGAAGCAGCGACTGAAATCGACCCGGTGGAGCCGCACCGCGAGTCAGCCTCCGACGCATTCCAACAGGTCTGCGGCGAATGCGCGTACATCCTCCTCGCGAGTGTCCCAGGAACACATCAAACGGCAGCCACCCTCACCAATGAAGTTGTAGAAGAGCCAGCCCTTGTTCCAGAGGGCCTGAATGACCGGTTTGGGCAAGTCCACGAATACACTGTTGACCTGCCTGGGGAACAAGACCCTCACGCTCGGGCAGGCGGTGACAAGGTCATGGAGCAGTGTCGCCATGGCGTTGGCATGGGCGGCATGGCGCAGCCATACGTTATCCCGAAGCATCCCCACCCAGGGCGCAGACATGAAGCGCATCTTCGAGCAGAGCTGCCCGGCCTGCTTGGTCCGGTAAGCGAATTCCTCGGCCAAGGCCAGGTTGAAGAAGACCACCGTTTCCCCCACATGGATGCCATTCTTGGTGCCACCGAAGGAGAGGACATCGACGCCGGCCTGCCAGGTGATCTCGCGGGGTGCCACGCCCAAAGCAGCCACGGCATTGGCAAAGCGTGCGCCATCCATGTGGAAGCGCAGGCCGTGCTTCTTGGTCATGGCACCGATGGCCCGGAGTTCCTGAGGAGTATACAGGGTGCCGACTTCGGTGGGCTCGGTCACCGTGACGACCTTGGGTTTCGGGTAGTGGATGTCGGAGCGGCGCAGGACCGCTTCCTCGATGCCCGCTGGGGTGAGCTTGCCGCCGTCGCCGGGCAGCAGGAGCAATTTGGATCCGTTGCTGAAGAATTCCGGGGCGCCGCATTCGTCCTTCTCGACATGGGCGACCTCATGGCACAGAACGCTGTGGTAGCTCTGGCAGCAGGCTGACAGGGCCAGTGAATTGGCTGCGGTGCCGTTGAAGACAAAGAAGACCTCGCAGGGAGTCTCGAAGAGATCCCGGATCCGGTCCGTGGCGGCCTGAGTCCAACGGTCATTACCATAGGCGGGCTCATGGTCCTGATTGGCCTCAGCCAGCGCTGCCCAGGCTTCCGGAGTGATGCCCGCGTAGTTGTCCGAGGCGAAATGACGTTTCGGTCCGTGGGCTTTTCCGAGGGAAATGTTTCGTGCGGTCGGTTGCGAGCTCATGCGCGCTGTCATGAGACTCCCATTGCGGTCCAACTGCAATCCATCGCCTCCGACGGACCTGCTGCGATCCATCCGGACTCTCGACGTTGAGGTCGAACCCCATCCGAACGATGTCCTCGGTTCGGGCAGCCTCGACTCCCGGCAGGCAAATGCTTCGACACAAAAAAACCGCCGAGGGATCTCAGGGATCCGTTCGGCGGTTGGAAGGTCCGGGTGGACGGCCTTGGAAGGCGCGACTACACGCGCGGTGCCAGCTTCTTTTCCACCGGGCTCTTGGCCAGAACCGTATAGGCCGGGAGTCCGTTCTTTTGGGGAACGACCACCTGTCCTTCGATCAGCGGCGCAGCGTATTCCACGAACTTCTCGTTGGGCATGAAGCCGTCTTCGCTGATCCAGTCCCGGGGGATGAAGTGTTCGACGTTGGCGATGTTCTCCAGCGGTTCGAGCTGGATCTCCCAGCGGTACGGGCTGGAGGACAGGCGAACGATCTTGGGCATCAGGCCCGATTTGCCCGAGACTGCGGCGCGGACGGCGGCAGTGCCGCAGGCGAAGGCCTCATCGGCATCGGTGAGGCTGGCGTAGTGAGCGGCTGCGCGCTGGGCGTAGCCGAGTTTCACCGTGCGGGTCTTGAGGTTGAGCTTGCCCTGGACGATGGAGGCCAACGCGTCGGCGGCCCCGGAAAGCACCGCGTGCCCGAAGGCATCGAGGCGGGTCTTGTCGGCACCAATTTCTTCGCCGGCTTCGTTCTTCACACCCTCGCCGCAGACGACCACGCAGTACTTGTGCTCGGCGACCACTTCCTTCACCCGATTGAGGAAAGCGGCTTCATTCAGCGGAATTTCCGGCAGCACGATGATGTGCGGCGGGTTGGCGGGATTGCCTTGCTTGGCCAGGACGGTTCCGGCAGCGATCCAGCCGGCGGCCCGGCCCATGACTTCGACGATGCAGCAGGAGCCGTCATCGGTGGCCATGGAACCGACATCGAAGCCGATTTCCATCACGGTGGCCGAGTTGTACTTGATCACCGAGCCGTATCCCGGGCAGTGGTCGGTGGCCGGAAGGTCGTTGTCGATGGTCTTGGGCACACCCATCACGCGCATGTCGTAGCCGCGCTTCACCGCTTCCAGATGGATTTTGTGGGCGGTATCCTGGGAATCGTTGCCGCCCGCATAGAAAAAGAAGCGGATGTTGTGGGCTGCAAAGACTTCGAAGAGGCGGTCCATGTCTTTGGCCGCTTTTTCGGGCTTCTTCTTGAAATCGATCTTGTAGCGGCAGGTGCCGAGAGCCGCCGCGGGCGTGTTCCGTAGTCCCTCAATGGACTTGGATCGCTCATCGTTGATGTCGATGAGGTCTTCGTTGAGGATGCCCAAGATACCGTTTTGACCACCATAAATCTCCTCGATGCACTCGTGGTGACCGGCTTCGGTGATGACCCCGGCAATGGAGGCGTTGATGACGCTGGTGGGGCCACCAGACTGGGCGACAAGAAGATTTCCAATGAGTTCAGCCATACGCTTGAGTTGCGAGAGCCTGCCCCCTGGAAAATCGGGCAGCAAGCCGCAATCACGGGTTCCAGCGTGTTCTGAGGCATGAAGGGTTCATCGTTTTTTGAATTCCCGCTCTCGAATCAGGACAAAGAGGATGGGGGTGACGATGAGGATGTGCAGCAGGCTGCTGACCATGCCGCCGATGACCGGAGTTGCCAGCGGCTTCATCACCTCGGCACCGGTTCGATGACTCAAAAAGATCGGCAGAAGGGAGGCCACAATGGTGGCCACGGTCATCACTTTGGGTCGGAGTCGGAGGCGAGCTCCGTCTTTGACCGCCTGAATGAGGTCACCCTGAGTGAAGCCATCCCCGAGTGCAGCACGTCGCGTGGCCAGCATCTCCTCCAGATAGACCACCATCACGACGCCGGTTTGGATGGCGGTTCCGAACAACGCGATGTAGCCCACCCAAACGGCCACGCTGAAATGCCATCCTAGAGCCCACTGCAAGAAGACGCCGCCGGACAAGGCGAATGGGACGGCCAAAAGCACGTGGGCAGCCTCGATGGCGGAGCGATAAACCAAATAGAGCAGTAGAAAAATGATGACCAACACCGCTGGCACAATTTGGCGAAGAGTCCGGCTGGCCCGGATCTGGTTCTCGAATTCACCCGAATACTCGAGGGTCATGCCGCGGGAGAGGGTGGGGACGATTTGGCGCTCCAGGCGCTCTTGGATCTCGGTAACAAAGGAGCCGAGGTCCCGGTCTTGCACATTGGCTTGGACGAAGACCCGAAGGCGTCCGTTCTCGCTGGCGATCTCTCCCGGTCCATCGGTCCGGTGGATTTTTGCTACCAGCGACAGCGGTACCGGGGATCCGTTGGCGGTAGGCACCAGAATCTCTCCCAACCGATCGATATCGTCGCGCTCGGAGGCCGCCAAGCGAACCTGGATGGGCAATCGGGCGCGACCCTCAATCGCGGTTCCGACGACCGTGCCGCCGATCCCCGATTCGACGACGTCGAGCACATCCCGTGCGTTGAGGCCGTATCGGGCCGCTTGCGTGCGATCGACCTCGATCTCCACGTAGGGCTTGCCTTGCACCCGGCCGGCGGCGACGCCCACGGCCCCAGGAACCGAGCGGACCACCCGCTCGATCTCGAAGGCCTTGCGCTGCAGTTCTTCCAAGGAGTCTCCGAACACCTTGATTCCCAACTGGGCTCGAATGCCGGTGCTCAGCATGAGGATCCGGTTCTCGATCGGTTGGAGAAAGCCGGGCACATAACCGGGAATCTCGCTGAGTTTTCGACTCAATTCGCCGATCAGATCGCGCGGTGTGACACCGGCCCGCCATTCGGGATTTCGGATGACCGTGGGCATCGGAAGGAATCCCAAAACGAGGCGGTTGGTGGAAATCCATTCCGGCTTCAGAGTGATGGTCGTCTCGATCATCTCGACCGGTGCGGGGTCGGTCGCGGTTTCAAATCGACCGAGTTTTCCGGCCACCGTCTGGACCTCCGGAAGGGATCGGATCACGCGATCCTGCCAACTCATGATTTTCTTCACCTGGGTCAGCGAAGTGCCCGGCAGGAGCACTGGCATGAAGAGGAGACTGCCTTCGTTGAGGGGAGGCATGAATTCGCTGCCCATGCCACGCCCCATCCGGGCCACGGTGGGCCAACCTGCTGATTCGAGCCGGGCCACCCACGTCTGGGGTAACCCAAAAGCCAAGAAGAGGGCCATTCCCAGGATCAGGCCTGCACAGGCCAAAACCGTCTTGCGCCAGATGAGAGCCTGCGACAGGAGGGGGTCATAAATCCGCAGCAGCCAGCGCATCAGAAAATGGTCTGCCTCGCGATGAAACGGCCCGCGCACCAGGAATGAGCACAGAACCGGCACCAGGGTCATCGCCAGGAAGGTCGAGCCGACCATGGCGAAGGTCTTGGTGAAGGCCAGAGGGTGGAAGAGTTTGCCCTCCTGACCGGTGAGCGCGAAGACCGGCACGAAGGCCAAAATGATGATGACCATGGCGAAGAAGACCGGGCGACCCACCTGGCGGGACGCATCGAGGGTGACTTGCAACGTCTCCGCCGGAGTCAGTCGATTGCCCAGGCCCGCGCGCTGCTTGTTGGACTCAGCCTCCTCGGCGTGACGGATGACGTTCTCGGTCATGACGATGGCCGCATCGACCAAAACGCCGATGGCGATGGCGATGCCGGTCAGCGACATGATGTTCGAGGAGATGCCGAACTGCTGCATGAGCAGGAATGCCGTCAGAATGGACAGCGGCAGCGGCAGAGTGACGATAACGATGCTGCGGAAATGCCAGAGGAACAGGATGTGAGCGAGGGTCACCAGAATCACCTCTTCC
The DNA here is from genome assembly GCA_945883815.1 of Akkermansia muciniphila. Classification (GTDB taxonomy): domain Bacteria; phylum Verrucomicrobiota; class Verrucomicrobiia; order Limisphaerales; family UBA9464; genus SXXZ01. The sequence continues at coordinate 23,699 of CAMCYJ010000016.1, forward strand.
CACAGGGCGTGCTTCAGGGTGTCCAGAGTGCGGTCGATGAGGTCGCTGCGATCGTAGAAGGGGCGGAGGGTCACCCCGGGCGGAAGGCTGGTTTGGATCTGGGCGATGTGTTCCTTGGTTCTTCGGATGACTTCACGCGCGTTCTCGCCCGTCCGCATCACAATGACGCCACCGACCCGCTCTTGCCCGTCGACATCCAACGCGCCCCGCCGGAAGTCTCCGCCCAACCGGATGTGAGCCACCTCGCGCAGTAGCACCGGTACACCGTTGGTCTCCGACAGCACCACCTGCTCCAATTCATCGATGCCTCGGATCAATCCAACGCCCCGGACCACGTACTCGCGTCCATTCTCTTCGATCACCTTGCCGCCCACATTGATGTTGGCTCGGCCCACGGCTTCGAGCACCCGGCCCAGGCTGATGCCGACGGCCCGCAGCTTGGCCGACGAGACTTCAATTTGGTATTGCCGCACAAACCCGCCGATCGAGGCCACCTCGGCGACACCCGGGATGGACTGGAGCGGGTAGCGGATGAGCCAATCTTGGATGCTGCGCAATCGACCCAGATCGTATCCGCCTTCGGGTGCGAGAGTGGGGTCCACCTCCAGGTAGTATTGATAGACCCAGCCCAATCCGGAGGCATCCGGCCCCAGTTGCGGCACGACTCCGGCCGGCAGGGATCCGGTGATTTGGTTCAAGCGCTCCAGAACCCGGGTGCGTGCGAAATAATTGTCGATGGCATCTTCGAACAGCACGGTGATGAGAGAAAATCCCGTCATGCTAGTGGCCCGAACGCTGCGCACTCCGGCGAGGCCTTGAAGATTGGCCGACAATGGGTAGGTGATTTGGTCCTCAACCTCCTGGGCGCCCCGTCCGGCCCAGTCGGCGAAGACGGTCACTTGGTTTTCACTCAGGTCCGGGATGGCATCGACCGGAGTCCGGTACACAGCCTGTATGCCCAGTGCGACCAGCATCAAGGTGCCGCACAGCACGAGGAAGCGCTGGCGCAGGGAGGCTTCGATCAGGCGATTGATCACGGCTTCTCCTTCAGTTCGAGACCGCAGTCGATCATCTCAGCCCCGAAGAACGGGTTGCGGACTTCCGGGCCCTTTTGCAACCAACCCGCTCGCTTGGGAGCCGACGGAATCGCTCGATCGACCATCGGGCATTCGAAGGAGCGGACTCCTGCGTCCCATCCCTGTCGGTGGGCCCATCGGGCCAGTTCCACGCTGGTCCGTGATTGGTCGAGGAACCACTTCCGAGCCTCCGCCAAACTGGAGGGGCCGTTCGGAACCGATGGAATAGAGATTGAGGCGATGGATTTGTGAAGGGTCTCAGAAAGGTTTGTCACCGGCTGGGAAGCCCATTGCCGGAGAGCTTCCTGGCGAGGCTGGAAGCGTTTCAGGGTTTCCCGGAAAACTTCCAACTGATCCGAGGCGAGCGCCTCGGACAAGTCGGCCGAGAGTTGGAGGAACTCCGCCAAAGGAGGCGGTGCGGAAGATCGGGGGCGCAAGGTGGTTGTGGCCTCAGGATCGCCTCCGCCACTGTGGCCGCTTTGGAGTTGGGATTGGGCATCGAGGAGGAAGGCAGCCTGGGTCACCACCCGTTCTCCAGGTTTCAGGCCGTCCAACACCTCGGCCAAATGGTCGCCGATGCGGCCGATGCGGACTTTCCGTGGCTCATAGGCTCCGGCGCCGAGGCTCAGGTACACCAGCGGTTGCCGACCGTTCCAAAGCAGGGCGCTGCGAGGCAGGGTTCGTGCGATCTCTACACAGGCGATCTCAGCCATGACGGTGACCCGGTGCAGCAAGCGCCGGCGAGGACCCTCCGGCGTTTCCTCGATCGGATTGGGGACTTCGATGCGCACCCGGGTGCTTCGGGTCATTGGGTCGAAGTTTGGATCAATGAAACTCACCTGACCGGTGATGACTCCGCTATTCCAGGAAGGGGTGGTGATGTGGGCCGGTTGGCCAACCCGGAGCCATTGGCGGTCCGATTCGTAGGCCGTGAGCTGCACCCACATGGTGGAGAAGTCCGCCGTTTCAAAGAGGCGCTCCCCTTCGGTAACGTACTGGCCCTCGTGCACTTGCTTGAGCACCACCGTCCCATCAGCGGGAATCATGAGCTCGCTGGTGAGGGCGCCGGGGGGCTTGTCCTTCAGGGCATCGATTTGCCGCGGAGTTAGTCCCATTTGGATCAAGCGCTGTCGGGCGGAGGCCAGGATCGGTGCCAGGTCCTTCGAGCCACCGGCGGTTTCCGGGTGGGATTGTTTGCTGAGGGCCACATACTCGCGCTCTGCGGTGAGCAGACTTGGTGAATAGAGGGCCAGCAGGGGTTCGCCCGCCCGAATTTCTTGACCCAGTTTGTTGACCGACAGGCGCTCAATGCGCCCGGCCACCGAGGCCGAGATCACACGGTGGCGGGTATCGTTGTCGTCCAGGGTACCCGAGAGCCGCAGGTTGCGGACGAGGGGGGCGTCGGAAACCTCACTGGTTTCAAGGTGGATCAATTGGATCGAGTTGGTTCCGAGGACGACGACGGGCCCGTCCGCAGCCACTCCCGACTCCCCTTCATAAACCGGAGTCAATTCCATGCCGCAAATGGTGCACCGTCCCGGCTGGTCGGAGCGTATCCACGGATGCATCGGCGATTGGTAGAACCTCACGGCACGTGGGCGCGACGGGGGCGCACCCGTTGGTTGGGAAACTCCAGGAGTCTGGGGATGTTCCCAATGGGACCGCAGGACCCAGAATCCGGTGCCGGTGAGGATGCCGGCGACGAAGATAATCACTAAGAGCAGTCGGGAGGTTTTCATGGGGCAGTAGAAGGACTCGAGAGTGGCGATGGTGACTGCGGTAAATCGTGCCAACCGCAGAGCAGGAGCAGCTCAGCGATGGCGGACCATTGTTCGGCGATGGCGTTGGCCTGACTGGATTTTGCGTCGAGCCATTGCCGACGCAGATCCAGCGTGTCTCGCAGTTCACCCGGACCGGCGCTCAGTGCCGCGGTTGCCGTGTCCAAGGCGTTACGTATCCGGGGCAGGAGGGTTTCCTCCGCCAGTTCAGCCCGGATACGGGCGCTTTCGATGCGGGTCAACCAGTGATGAATCTCCAGGGTGACCTCCGCTTCCAGATTGGCCACCTCGCGATGCGCTGCCTCAAGTCGGAGACGATCCCGAGTGAGATCCTTGCGGTATTGGTCTCGGTTGAACCAGGGAAGGGAGAGCGACAGGGTGGCTGCACCATTTCTCAAACCGCCGTCTCCCGAGTACTGCCGGGAATCCAGACCCAGCGACAGGTTGGGTCGGCCAGAGCGTCGGGTGGCATCGACCCGGGCGGCGGCTTCGTTGCTCAACGTTCGAGCAACCCGCAACTGGGGTTCCGCGGCGAGAGCGTGGCGCGGCCAATCGGGTTGAAAGGTGATAGGGGCGGCTTTGGTCGGCAGTTCCCAGGACCCGACTGCATGGTCGATGGGTTGGCCCAGAACGCGATTGATGCGCGCCGCCGCATCTTGAGAGTCAATCCGCAGCAGCTTGAGTCGCGTCTCAGCCTGCGACACTTCATTGCGCAGTTGGAGGAGTTGTGGTGCGGAGACCTTTCCGGACGCGTGCCGGGCTTCGAGGGTGTCGAGGATTCGTTGCAGCCACACCCGATCGGCTTCGGCCAGATCGATGCTGCGATGGACCAAGGCCAGTTGCAGGAGCCGTTCCATGAGGTCTCGTTGGAGCATGGGGATTCGGACGTCAGCCGTCTCCCGGGCGGTTTTGGCCTCGGCTTCGGCTACGGCACGGGCCGCGGATTCCTTTCCGAAGATGGGCAGTGTCTGGGTGACCCCGAGGGCAATATCGCCTTCCTCGGAAGCCAGAGGGCCTCGGGAAGTGAATCCGATGCCCCCGGCGCGGAGAGTCGGATCGGCCCAACGCCGCGTGGCTTCGGCCTGGGCCTTGGCAGCACCGGCTCGAAGTTCCAAGGCCTGCAGGCCGGGATGTCGGTCTGGGACCGACCCGGCCAATCGGTGGACAGCCGAAGGCGTCACGACCTCGGCTCGGCATTGCAGGGCCACCAGTAAGTGGATGACCCAACAACCGATTTGGGCCGTTGGCCGAAAACAGTGAAGCAAAGAATTCATGGATGGAACCAACAGAAGGTTTGGGACGGAAACCAAGCGCTGAGAGCCGTCTTGGGTTTGGGAGGCCGACATGGGAATCCGGCAAGGGGGATTCTGACTGCGGCTGGGTTCAGGAGGTCGTTCGAGCAACGACCATCCCGGTTCGGATGCCTGATTGTGAGCAGGCCCGATTCAGGGATCGATCAGACTCCGATGGGGGGAGCCAGACTTCGAAGTCCGGACCCGAGGACCACCGCGGGTTCAAAGCCGGCATCCCATCGGGGAACGGCCTGATCCGACAAGCGTGGTTGGCTTGCGGTAGTTAGAAGCTGGCGGGAAATCGAGAAGTCACCGCATGAACCAACGCCAGCATCGCTTGGGGGAAACGGCAGACCAACCGGAGACCACGTGGGATTCTCAATATTTAGAGCCCCTGGAATGACCGCCTGGGGTGAACAGGGGTGGGTTGGAGACTGAGATTCTTTATTCTGGGATGCGTTCCGGGAACTGGAGACCCCATTTGAAGCCCCATGCACGGCAACGTCGGAGCCAGTCTGCTGAGCGGGTTTGGACCGGGCACAGCAGCCGTGAGAGATCTTGGCCGTCCCGGTGAGTGTTGAGCCCTGGGAGAGGCTTCTACCCAAGACCCCATGGCAATGGGCCACGCAGAATGATTGGGACACGAGCCACACCCAGAGCATCATCGCCGCGAATGCGCGGAAATGTCTCGGAAGAGGGGTGGTCGCCAATTTCATGACAGTGACGACATATTGGCCCTCGCCCCGGAAGCGTCAAGGATCCTCAGACCAGTATGTCAGTGGATCAGAAAGGTATGGATGAATCCGCAGTGGGCGCAGATGAAGGCATTGGCTATCCCTTCTTGCCATTCCGGTTGCATGCCGGCTGGGCTGGCGGTTTCCAGACGCAAACGCCGACGGTGAAACTGCTCCCGCGTGCACTGAAGGCAGCGCAGATGATGTCCATCGATCTCGATACGGGTGGGTTCGGCGTTCAGAAGTTTCATGGTGATGTCCCGATTGTAGATAATGATGGATTAAAACTCTAAACTTTAAGATCAATCAATGTGATGAGCGCTCCGCTTTTTCCAAGGGTGCTGCAGCATAAGAGGACTTGATCCTAGGGGTTGGTTCGGACTTCATCGAACCAAGTCGCTTGATGAAGGTGCACAAGCGGTGGACTTGGTTAGGCCGTTGGTTTTCCGAATCATTTTCTTATGGTACGCTTGAAGGACATCGCTGCGGTGGGGGGAGTCTCGGTCATGACGGTGTCCAAAGCGCTGCGCAACAAACCAGACCTGTCCGCCGGAACCAAGTCGCGCATCCAGGCATTGGCTCAGCAAATGGGTTATGTGCCCGACGCCTCGGCCAGCGGACTGAGAAATCGCAAGACCCGCCTCCTGGGCTTGGTGATCCCGGCTCCAACCGATCCGGTTTACTCTCGGGTGCTATTGGCTTTGGAGAGTCAGGCTTACGAACGGGGTTTCGATTTGTTGCTGGCTCATTCTCTGGGAAAAATAGAGCGAGAAGATTCGGTGGTTCGGCGCTTCATGTCGCGGCGTGTCGATGGAGTGTTCATTGCGCCGGTTTACCGGATGGCATCCACGGCACCGATTTTTGATGATCTTCTCAAGCAAGGCATTCCGACAGTCTTGCTGGGTCATCGGGCACCCTTCTGTGAGCAATTTGTCAACGTGGAGACCGATGATCTCAATGCATCCGAAGCGGTCACGCGGCATTTGATCTCTTTGGGACATCGTCGGATTGCCTTCTTCGCGGGCCCAACCCATTCACCTTGGGCGCAGGAGCGGATTGAGGGTTATCGCCGGGGATTGCGCGAAGCAGGGATCCCGGTGGAAGACCGTTTGGTATTCCATGCCGGCTCCACGGTAGAGGAGGGTGCCTCGGCGGCCTTGCAATTCATCCAGGAAAACCCTGAAGCCACAGCCATTCAAGGGGTGAACGACTTGGTGGCCATCGGGGCCGCGGACGCCCTGCTCAATCAAGGAGTCCGTATCCCTCAAGACCTCAGTGTGGCCGGGTTCGGCAACGTTTTGGTCAGCGAGTTTTTCCGGGTGCCGCTCACGACCGTCCGCCAACCGAAGCTCCGCCTGGGTTCAGTGGCCATGGAACTCATGCAGAAGCTGCTGGAAGGTGAGCGACCGGCATCGGTACGCATTCCTGCCGAATTGACGTTGAGGGCCAGCACTGGCCCGGTGCCGCTTCGGGGCGTGGCATAGACGCAGGCCAGTGGCATTTTCAGCGCCAACGCTGGGTTTTCAGCCAAGCCAGCAAGTCGGTTGTCCAGGGATGAGGGTTTTCGAAGGCCGGTGGCTTGGCACCGACTCCGATTCCGTGGGGTTTTCCATCGTACAAGTGCAACTCGAAGGGGACCTTGTGTCGCCGACAGGCGGTGGCGAAGGACATGGAGTTTTCGATGGGAACGGCCGCGTCATCCCGCAATGACCAGATGAAGACCGGTGGAGTTGTTGGGCTGACTCGGTTTTCGTTTGAAAGATCCTCGATCAATTCAGCCGAAGGGTGCTCTCCCAGAAGATTGCGGCGGGATCCTGCATGGCTGAAGGGACCCATGGAAATGACGGCATAGCAGAGCACTCCAAGATTTGGACGGCTGCTCACACGCTCCACCGGATCGGACGACTGAGTGTTCCCTCCGTCGTGGTGGGTCAGGAGCGTGGAGGCCAAGTGCCCCCCGGCACTGCTTCCCATGATCCCGATCCGGTCAGGATCCACTCCCCATTCTGCAGCATGGGCCCGAACCCACCGTACGGCCCTGGCCGCATCCTGAAGCATCGAAGGGTGCCGGTATCCCTGACTGCCGAGCCGGTACTTGACCACGAATCCGTGCACGCCCTCCCGGTTCAAGAACAGCGCATAATCCCGACCCTCGTGGCCCGCCAGCCCTCCGTAACCACCTCCGGGCAGAATCACCATGGCTGGCTGGGCTTGTGAGGTCCTGGCTGCCGGATATGTGGTGAGGGTGGGGATGTCGACGTCATTGGTCCCCCTGGACCCGGGGACAGACCCGGAAGGCCAGAGGGGCAGGGTAATGGAATCGGCGCGGAGCGAGCCCAAGATCAGGGCAGCACCAACCAGGAATTGGAAACCGGTCATGATGGGACTGACCTTGACCAGGTCGAGATGGGAAGGAACCACAATTCCAACCGCCCCTGCCGGACCGAGTCAGCCCAAGAAGTCTCGTTCTTCAGGCCGGACCACCAACACCGGACACGAGGCATGTCGGACGATCTTCTCGGCCACACTGCCCATGAGAATGTGTCGCAAACCGGTGCGGCCATGTGTGGTCACCACCAGTAGATCGACACCGAGTTCTGAAACAGCACTGACCACTTCGTGCCAGGGTCGCCCGACGCGAACAAGCACCTCGGTCTGGCGAGCCGAATCCATACCGGAAGCCCGCTCAAGCAATTGTTTGCGCACCGCATCCACCTGAAGAGCTTCATCTTCCGGAGAGTAAGGGGGCATATAACCATATTCCGGTGGCAGCACCATGGGTTCGAGAACATGGAGCAGCGTCACCCGGCACTGGAAGGTTGCGGCGAAGGCATCCGCATATTCGACTGCTTTTTTGGAGGCGGCAGAGAAATCGGTGGGCACAAGGATGTGCCGAGGATGCACCCGACTGATGGGCTCGGAAGGCAATGGACTGATGGCCCGGTTCCCGGTGGGTGTGGTCACCAAGAGTTGTGCCGTTGCGGTTTCCGGTGGGGATGTATGGGTGTGCAAGTTTTTCATGGGTCTCTCAGGTAATGGATGGGTGTTTATCGGACGGTCACGCAGCAATTGATACCGCCAAAGGGGTTCGAGACGGTGACTGCTGATCCGGGGTCGGCTACCCAGTTGCCATCCACCACGAAGAGGTATTCGTAGACGCCCGGTTTCAGCTCCAAGGCCTTGGTCCAAACTCCATTGCCCAGCGGGACCATGGGTGTGGCCGACGCATGCCATTCGTTGAACGTCCCGGCTATTGACACTGTGCGGGCACCGGGATCGTTGAAGTTGAAAGTCACTGGACGGTGACTGGTCACCAAAGTTTCGCTGGGTGGGAGGTTCTTGGAAGCGTTCTTTGTTTTCATGGGTTGATTGGAGCTTGGTTGCAGACTCGACGCGACTGTGTCCGCTGGCCACGCATTGCTTGTTCTGGGTATAGCCGATTTTGCTGAATAGCCGGAAATTGTTCTTCAGCAAGCTTCTGCAAAATCGGGGGCACACTCTGCAAATGGAGGAGGGTTTTGTGAGTGGGTTCTTGAACAAGTTTGACGGTGAAACCCGAGACCGTCGGAAGTGGTGATGGCTTAGGGAGCGGTTGATGACGTCTATGAAATCCAAGCCCATGGAATCCAAGAAAGGATCCCGCAGAGTGAGGTTGGTCCAATTCGCGGGCAGGACGGGAGGTCGCGATTATCAGGGGCGCTCCTGGGTCTATATGCTCTTGTCGGGTCAGACCCGCGGCTTGTCGCTGGGTGTCAATCTTTCACCCAGCGGCGTTTGTGATTATCGCTGCCCCTATTGCGACACACCGAAAGCCACAGCCCTCGATCTGGTGCCGGTCGATGTGCCTGGTTTGGCCTCGGAATTGGAGGCCACGCTGGAGTTCATCGCTTCGGGTCAGGTGCTGCGCCAACCGGGTTACAGCCGGTTTCCACCGGAATTGTTGAGCCTTCGTCAAGTGATGCTCAGCGGTGAAGGCGAGCCCACACTGTGTCCCAATTTCGTCGACGTTGTGGAGACACTGGTCCATGCCCGCTCACGGGGGCGATATCCCTTCTTCAAACTGGTTCTGGAGACCAATGGATCAGGACTGGAACGCCCAGAGGTGCAGCAGGCTTTGGAGCTCTTCATCGAGCGGGATGAAGTCTGGGTCAAGTTGGATGCGGGGACGGACCAGCAGTTTCAGTTCATGAGCGGAGTGGACCTGCCTTTCAGTGGCGTGCTGTCACGCATTCTGGAATTAGGTCGCCGTCGCCCGGTCGTGATCCAAAGCCTTTTTGCCCGTGTGAATGGATCTCCACCGACTGGTTGCGAGATCGATGCCTACCTGGGTCGCCTGAGCCAACTTCAGGAGCAAGGCGCGGTGATCCAGCGGGTTCAGATTCACTCGGTCATGAATTCGATCGCGTCTTCCAGGTGCTCGCACCTCCCGCTGGCCAGCCTGTCGGAGATTGCCCGTCTGGTGCGCCGGAAGGTGGGTGTGGAGGCCGAGGTGTTTTAGCGGGAGGGCTTGAGTTGGATTGAGCCGGCTTGATTCGGGGGCCTGTGAATCCGTACCTGTCGGGCATAGGTAAAAACCTCATGCTCCCTGCGGAACTCACCGGGTCAACAATCCGTCAGCCCGCCCAATACCCGATCCATGCCTGCCGTGGATACTGAACGCATCACTCATCCCGGGTGGTCGTGAATGCGAGAAAGGCAAAAATCATGAATGGCGATGGCGAACTAATCGAGACGTTGGAACACTCAGCCCTTTACCAAGGCTATCAACACGCTTTCACCGCAGCCACCGGCCTGCCGCTGGCACTGCGACCGATGGTGACCTGGCAGTTGCCATTGCACGGCAAACCTGGGGAAAACTCATTCTGCTCCATGACGGCCGAGAAGAGTCGGACCTGTGCGGCTTGTTTGCAGTTGCAAGATCGCTTGGCCAAGGCGGCCACCCAATCTTCGTGTACGATGACTTGTGGCTACGGATTGAGTGAGACGGCCGTACCCATCCGGTTGGGCGCTCAGACCATCGGATATTTGCAAACCGGACAGGTTCTCCTCAAAAAGCCCACGCCGGCTCGGTTCCGTCAGGCGGTCAAAGAGGCTCAGCGAATGGGGGTCGATCTCAATACACCCCGGGTTCGCGAAGCCTATTTCGCCACGCCGGTGATGTCCCGTCACAAGATGGATTCGGTGGCTAACCTTCTCGGAGTTTTTGCTGATCACCTGGCCATCCAGAGCAATCAGATCGCCGTCCAGCAGGCCAGTGCTGAGCCTCCGGTCATCGCTCGGGCCAAGCGCTTCATCGAGGACCATCACCGGGACGATTTATCGCTCGGCCAAGTGGCGGCCTCGGTCCACACCAGCCTGTTCTATTTCTGCAAGCTCTTCAAACGCCATACGGGGGTGTCCTTCACGGAGTACGTGTCCCGTCTGCGCACCGAAAAGGCTAAGAAACTGCTGCTCAATCTCAATTTGCGCGTGAGTGAGATCGCTTACGAAGTCGGTTTTCAGTCGCTGACCCACTTCAATCGAGTGTTCAAGCGCATACTCCACGAATCCCCGTCGGAGTATCGAGCCCGTCTGCAGGCGGCGTGACGGGAATCTATCGCGTGAAATTGATCTTTGGGCTAGCGTTTCGGCATGTCGTCGAAGCGGCCACAACCTTCCGCGAATGCCGGGGCGTCCGAGCGCCCCTTGGAGAGAGTCGTCAAGACTGTCGGGAGTCTTCTCGATGAATGCCCAAATTCCAGGTTGGAACTCCCGGTGGACGAAGTGCGATCTCTGCAACAGGGATCAAGCGATTCGGAGATGATGGCCACTCGTCGGGAATTGCGGGATGTGAAAGCGGCCCTCGACGAGCATTCGATCGTGGCCATCACCGATGCTGCGGGAGCGATCACCTACGCCAACGAAAAGTTCTGCCAGATCTCTGGTTATTCCAGGAGCGAGCTGCTAGGCCAAAATCATCGTATTCTCAATTCGGGACATCACCCTCGCAGTTTCTTTGTCAACCTGTGGAAGACCATTTCCCGAGGACGAATTTGGAGGGGAGAAATCGTCAACCGCTCCAAGAGAGGGCCTCTCTACTGGGTGGAGACGACCATTGTACCGTTCTTGGATGAATCGGGTCGTCCCGTTCAATATGTTTCCATCCGCACCGATGTGTCGTGGCGCAAGCAGTTGGAGCGCGAAATTCTGGAAGTCAGTGAGCGTGAACGGCGGCGCATCGGTCGAGACTTGCATGACGGTCTCGGCCAGCGTCTGACGGCACTCGAACTCTGCGCACAAGGTCTTGTGGATACCGTGTCCGGTCTGTCCGTCCCGGCCGGTCAGTCGCTCAGAACCCTCGCAAAACACCTTCGGGAGGCGGTTGCTCAGACTCGCCAACTTTCCCACGGGTTATCACCGGTCTCTTTGGAGGCAGGGGGTCTTGTGCATGCATTGCAGGAACTGGCCGAGAGCACGCTGGACTTGACCCAGGTACAGTGCCAGTTCTCGAGTTCAGGGATAGAGCCGCTGCCGGACCCATCCGTGGCCAGTCATTTGTATCGGATCGCCCAGGAAGCAGTGTCCAATGCACTCAAGCACGGCCAACCCCAGAGAATCGCGATCTCCCTCATTCAGAAACAAGATCGACTGGTCATGGAGGTTTTCGATGACGGCAAGGGCTTCTTGCTGTCGACAGCTTCCGGCTTGGGATTGGGACTGCGGGTGATGCGCTATCGGGCCAGCCTGTTTGGGGGCGAGCTCCAAGTGAAAACCTCTCCCGGACGTGGAACACGGATCACTTGCACGGTCTCACTTCCACAATGAAACGACCTTCCATCAAGGCTGCGGTCATCACCCCGGTGCGGCGTCGGGTTTTCTTGGTGGATGATCACCCGATGATGCGGGCCGGATTGGCCGGATTGATCCAATCCCAACCCGATCTCGAAGTGGTGGGAGAAGCCTCCGACGCTCCGAGCGCCCTGCAGGACATCATTTCTTGCCAGCCCGACTTGGTTTTGACCGATCTGACACTTCCCGGGCGCTCCGGCATTGATTTGATCAAGGACCTTCTGGCTCAGCGTCCCGAACTCCCCATTCTGGTGCTGTCGATGCACGACGAAATGGTTCATGCCGAACGGGCCCTTCGGGCTGGAGCCCGTGGATACGTCATGAAAGAGGCTGGTGGTGAGCGACTCATGGCCGCGATCCGCGAGGTGCTCACCGGGAAGGTCTCGGTCAGTCCAAGGATGGCGTCGGTGCTGCTGGACTCCTTCAGTGGTCCACGCCCCCGGGGTGGATCTTCACCCATTGGCAAATTGAGTGATCGTGAATTTGAGGTCTTTCAGCGGGTCGGCCAAGGCCTGACGCCGCGCGAGATCGCTGCAGAGATGGGGATCAGCCTGAAAACGGTGGACGTCCACCGGGCCCACTTGAAGTCCAAGTTGGAGTTGGTCCACATGAGTGATCTGGTGCGTTTTGCCGTCCGTTGGGTCGGTGGGCAGAATGGGGGGTAAATTCGACCTTTGAGTGACCCTTTGTTCGCAGACAATCCCGAGGGTTCGATGTTTTTTCGCGCTGTGTTCCTCCTGAATCCAGGGTGGAAGGTTTCTGTGATCATTTTGGCACAGACCGCATTCGGCGGAGTGGTTCAGAAACGGGTGGAAAGGAGCGGTGGTTTCACCACTCGCCCCCGGACCGGATTTGAGGCAAGCTTCGCGCGATGAATTGGATGGAATGGATACAGTCACCGCAGGCATGGATCGGTCTGGCGACCTTGTCTTTGTTGGAGATCGTGCTGGGAATCGACAACCTGATCTTCATCTCGATCCTCTCAGGCAAATTGCCGCCGGAGCAGCGGGACAAGGCGCGTAAAATGGGTCTGTCCTTGGCGCTGATCACCCGGATTCTGCTCCTGTGCTCCTTGAGTTGGGTGATGAGCCTCAGCAATCAACTATGGAACGTTTCGATTCTGGGGTTGCCGTTGCCGAATACCGGCAAGGATCTCGTTTTGGCCTTCGGGGGGCTATTCCTGATCTGGAAGAGCACCAAGGAAATCCATGAGAAGGTGGAAGGTCATGCCGAATCCACCTCGCAGCTGAAGGCGCCCAGCTTCGCCTCGGTGATCGTGCAGATTCTGTTGCTGGACATCGTGTTCTCCCTCGATTCAGTGATCACGGCCGTGGGCATGTCCAACCAGATTCCTGTCATGATCGCTGCCGTGGTTTTGGCCATGCTGGTCATGTTGCTCTTCGTCAATCAGATCGGGGCCTTCGTCGAGAAGTACCCCACCATCAAGGTGCTGGCCTTGGCCTTCCTCATCCTTATCGGCACCATGTTGTTGGCCGAGGGTTTCCAGCAGCACATCAGCAAGGGTTACATCTACTTTGCCATGGCCTTCTCCATTGCGGTCGAAGTCATCAACATCCGTGTCCGCTCCAAATCCAACTGAACTGATGCCCCTCACGATATCTGAGATCCTGAAAGACGAAGCCCTGCGGCGCCACGAGTTCCCGGTAGTCACCCGTCAGACGTTTCTGTCGCATGCCGGTGTTTGCCCGCTGCCCCGGCGCGTGGCCGAGGCGATTGGAGCCCATGCCCAGGCCTGCACTTTCGACGATCAGGAGGAGGTGCTGGCTCCCGGTGTGGTGTCGCAAGTGCGGCGATTGGCGGCCAGTCTGATCGGTGCCGAACAAGACGAGGTTTCGTTGGTTGGTCCCACCTCGCTGGCCTTGAGTCAGGTGGCGGCAGGGCTCCAGATCAAGCGCGGCCAGAATGTCCTGATTTATCACGACTGCTACCCCTCGAACGTTTACCCGTGGATGGCTTTGGCAGACCGCGGGGTGGAGGTTCGATTGATGAACATCCGCGAACTCGGCAAGGTGCGTGTTGTCGATGTCCAGGGGCAGATCGATGAAGACACTCGCTTGGTAGCTCTCGCCAGCGCGCACTATCTGACGGGATGGCGGATCAACATCGACGCCATCGGCCGAATGCTCCGATCCAAGGGCGTTCTCTTCTGCCTGGATGCGATCCAGACTCTGGGTGCTTTTCCCACTTCCGTGGTCAACGTCGACATTCTGGCCGCCGATGCCCACAAGTGGCTGCTGGGACCGTGCGCGGCGGGAATCCTCTACGTCCGCAAGGAGGCTCGCCCTCAAATCCGTCCGGTGGTTCACGGGTGGCACAATTTGCAATGCCCGGATTTCCTCACGCAGGACGACTTGGTTTTTCACGAAGGAGCCCGTCGCTACGAGGCCGGTTCGCACAATTTTCTGGGGCTCCACGGTTTGAAGGCCGCCCTGGAACTGGTTCAGGAGGTGGGCGTCGAGGCCATCGCCGATGAATTGGCCCGCAAACGTCTGTGGTTGGTGCCGGAGTTGGTTGCCAAAGGGTACACGGTGCTCCATGGCGACGCCCACGCCGACAACGCCGGAGGCATCACCAGCTTCTACCGCGATGGGACCGACATGCGGGCGGTGTACCAGAAACTGAAGGCCGAAGGCGTCACCGCTTCCCACCGGGTCTTGCCCGGCGGTCAGTCCGTGGTCCGTCTTTCGCCGCATTTCTACAATACCGACGACGAACTGCGCCGTTGCCTCGAGCTGGTGTAGGCCGATGGGGCCCGATGGGATGGTCCGGCTCCGTGCTCACACCACGGCGACGTGATTCTCTAATCGTCCGATACCATCGATCTCGATGATCACCCGGTCGTCTGCGGCTAGGGTGAAGTCATTGGGCGGAACGATGCCGGTGCCCGTTAGCAGCATGCTGCCGTAGGGGAAACTTTCACAGCGGTGCAGCCAGCGGGCCAATTCATCGAACGAGCGCTTGATTTGGGAAACCTGGGTCGCCCCCTGGAACACCAGGGTATCGGCCCGATGGATCTCCATCCGGATGCCCCAGGAACGCGCCTCGGCCTCGTCGACTCCGAGGCGGATCCACGGGCCAATTGCGCACGACGCGCGATAGGTCTTGGCCTGGGGCAGGTAAAGCAGGTTTTCGCCTTCGATGTCTCGTGAACTCATGTCGTTGCCGATGGTGAAGCCCACTCGCTGACCGTATCGGTTGAAGACCAGTACTAACTCCGGCTCTGGCACGCTCCAACGGGCATCGCTGCGGATGCCGACCGGGCCCCCCGGTCCCACCACCTTGGAACCGAGGGCCTTGAAGAAGATCTCCGGCCGAGCGGCTTCGTAGACCCGATCATAGGCCGTCGCGCTGAAATCCGATTCCTCCATGCGGGCAGCCTTGCTGCGAAGATAGGTCACGCCGGCCGCCCAGATCTCCTGATTGTTGACTGGCGCGGCGAGAATGGCATCCGAGACCGGGAGCCGAATGAAGCTCCGTGACGCCTCACGCCTCAGGTTCTCGAAAGGGTCTAAACCCTCGAGAGCATAGCTGAGGTTATGGATGCCGACGCTGGTCAGGTCGATGAGCTCGAGGTCGTCGACGGTGAGTCCGATGCGGGCGATGGAGTTGGCCTTCGTGTAGTAATAACCGACCTTCATGGGACGAAGCCAACACGGTTTCGACGTCGGACTCAACCCCTGGTCGTGTCGCAGTCGTGCGGCCTGGGATCGCCAAGGCAGGGGTGTCGGAGTTAGATCCCCTCGGCAAAGGTGGCTGCCGAATGCACGGTGGCGACCTCGGGAGACAGGCTGTTGGCACCGGTGGAGAGCACCCGGTATTCGCGAATCTGGAAGCTCACCGAGGATCCTTGCTCCAACCCCTGCCGCAGAAATTCGTCTTTCACGATGCGTGTCCGCAGGATCAATCCGGAAGGGGTCTCCAGTTCGAGCCGCAGTTGGACTCCCAGGAAGTAGACATGACGGATTACGGCCAAATACGGGTGCTCCTGAAGATTTCGGGAAATCTGGACGGCATACGGCCGGAAGCCGATTCGCAGGGTCTGTCCCTCGGGCAGGCCATGCGCGGGGAAACTCAATTCATGAAGTCGAGCTGCCCCATTGAGGATGGTCAGTTCGAGCACGTTCAGCACTCCGATGAAGCGGGCCACGAATTCGTTCTTCGGTTGTTCATACACTTCGCGCGGGGTTCCGATTTGCTCGAGCCGACCCCGACTGAAAATCACGATCCGGTTGCTGACCTCCATGGCCTCTTCTTGATCGTGAGTCACGAAGATCGTGGTGACGTGGAGCTCCCGGTGGAGGCGGACCAGCCATTCGCGCAGCTCTTGGCGGATCTTGGCATCCACGGCTCCGAAGGGTTCGTCGAGCAGGAGTACCGAAGGCCGTGGGGCGAGAGCTCGGGCGATGGCCACCCGCTGGCGCTGGCCACCAGACAATTGGTGCGGCAGACGGCGTCCGAGACCATCGAGTCCAAAGAGCTTGAGCAGTTCGTCCACGCGGGTCTGGATTTCAGCCGGCGGGGTCTTCCGGATCTTGAGACCGAAGGCGATGTTGTCGAACACGCTCATCGTCTTGAAGAGCGCGTAGCTCTGGAATACGAAGCCGATGTTGCGCTTCTGTACGGGCACGTCGTTGACGCGTTC
Source organism: Akkermansia muciniphila (assembly GCA_945883815.1). GTDB lineage: Bacteria > Verrucomicrobiota > Verrucomicrobiia > Limisphaerales > UBA9464 > SXXZ01. The sequence continues at coordinate 40,070 of CAMCYJ010000016.1, forward strand.
ACCGCGGACGAGCAGATCTCCAGAGGTGGGCACCTCCAACCCTGCGATCATGCGCAGCACGGTGGTCTTGCCGCCACCGCTCGGTCCAAGCAGTGCCACGAGTTCGCCATCGGCGACCGTCAATGACACGTCTTCGACCGCGCTCACGCTGCCGAAACGCTTGGAAACTTGGCGCAGTTCAATGCTCATGGCTGGAAGGGGAATCGGATTGGCCCAAGGCTTGTTCGGTCGCTTGGCGGCGTTCGAGCCAGGTTTTCAGACCGAGGGTGATCAGTGCCAGGATGGCCAGGAGGCTGGCGGCGCTGAAGGCTGCGACCGACTGGTATTCCTGGTGCAGTTTTTCAATGCGCAAGGGCAGGGTTTCGGTGACTCCCGAAATGTGCCCGCTCACCACGGAGACGGCCCCGAATTCTCCCATGGCGCGCGCATTGCAAAGAATGACCCCGTATAGGAGGCCCCATTTCACCGAGGGCAGGGTGACATGCCGGAAGGTTTGCCACCCAGTGGCGCCCAAGGTGAGGGCAGCCTGCTCGGCATCGCTGCCCTGGGCCTCCATCAGCGGGATGAGTTCGCGTGCGACGAAGGGGAAGGTGACGAACAGGGTGGCCAGAACGATGCCGGGGACGGCGAAGATGATCTGGATGTCTTTGGAATCGAGCCAGGGCCCCAAAAATCCCTGGGCCCCGAACATCACCACATAGATCAGCCCAGAGACCACGGGTGACACCGAGAATGGGAGGTCAATCAAGGTGATCAGCAGGGCCTTGCCCCGGAATTGGAACTTGGCCACCGCCCAGGCGGCAACCACGCCAAAGACCAGATTGAGTGGGACGCAGATGGCCGAAACCAGCAAGGTCAGTAGCACCGCTGACCGGGTATCGGGCTGTTGAAGGGCCTGGACGTATGCGGACCACCCCTTGGCAAACGCCTGCGCAAACACATTGGCCAAGGGCAGTAGGAGGAACACTCCGACGAATCCGACGACGATCCCGATGAGGACTCGGCGAATCAGCGCCGGTTCTTCAATGCCCCGGCGGGATTTGATGTTTGTGGCCGCCACGGGGCCTCTGGGAATGCCTCCGGCCATGTTTAGCGTTGGAACCGGCTCGCCCAGCGTTCGAGCAGGTTGATGGTGATCAGTATGGCGAATGAAGCGCTCAGCATCACCACGGCCACTGCCATGGCGTTGGCGTACTCGAATTGGTCCAACCAACCCATGATGACCTGGGGGGTGATTTCCGAAACGTAAGGTTTATTGGTGGAGATGAAGATGACCGAGCCGTATTCACCCACCGCCCGAGCGAAGGCCAGGGCAAAGCCGGTCATCAAAGCCGGCAGCAGGGCAGGGAAAACCACGCGACGAAAGGTGCACCATCGACCCGCTCCCAGTGTGGCGGCAGCCTCTTCGAGTTCGACCTCGAATTCTTCCAAGACCGGCTGCAACGTCCGAACGACGAAGGGCAGACTCACGAAGGTCAGTGCCATGACGATGCCGCCGGTGGTGTAGGCCAAGCGAATCCCGAGCGGAACCAGGAATTGTCCCAGCCAGCCGGTTTGCGAAAACAAGTTGGCCAAGGTGAGTCCTGCCACCGCAGTCGGAAGGGCAAAGGGGAAATCCACCAGAGCATCTATGAATTTTCTGCCCGGAAACCGATAGCGGGTCAGCACCCAGGCCATTAGCGTGCCGAGTACCGCGTTGATAGAGGCGGCGAGGAAAGAGGCCCCGAAGGTGAGTCGATAGGCGGCCAGGGCCCGATCGCTGAACGCCACCCGCAAGAAGTCCGCCCAACTCATCGCACTGACGCGGATCAACAACCCCGCCAAAGGGATCAGGACCACCAAGCTCAGGTACACGATGGAGTAGCCCATCGTCATCCCGAATCCCGGCAGCACATTGTTTCGTTGGAGGCCCATGTCCCTCAAGAGAGTGAGGTTATTCGGCCTTTGGGATGCTTGTAAACGCATAAACACTACTGAGATTGTAGGGATTAAAGAGTCCTCCCTGCTGTGACTTGGCCATTGAAGCGCGATCGGGCTTTGGACAGTTTCTTCTGGATGTCGATTCCGAGCGAATTCAACAACGTCACCGCCGTCGCCAAAGCCAACGTCTACTTCGAGGGCAAGGTGGTGTCTCACACGATCCGTTTTTCAGACGGCACCAAGAAGACCTTGGGCCTGATCTACCCGGGAAAGTTCCACTTCGGAACCGATCTGGCTGAGCGGATGGAAATCGTGGCTGGCCAGTGCGTCATCCGCTTGGATGGGACTCAGGAAACCCGATCGGTAGAAGCGGGTTCGTACTTCGATGTCCCTGCCAAATCCGGCTTCGACATCGAAGTCTCCAGCGGGATTTGCGAGTATATCTGTTCGTTTCTGCCGTGAATCGATCGGAACCTCAGACCCACGCTTCTGAGGGTTGTTGAGGCGTTGACTTTGGAGGGGGGCAGAGCGTTTGCTCTGAACCTTCTCCTATGAACCGACGTCGCTTTCTGCTGGGGGCCTCTGCGCTTCCAATCCTTCCATCCTGGGCCTTGGCTCAAGGAACGAAGTCCTACCGCTTCGGCCTTATCGCTAAATCGCAGGGCAATGCCGTGTTCCAAGTGGCGAGGGTCGGTGCCGAGGATGCCGCTCGCGAGTTGGGTGCACGACACGGGGTGAAAATTCGCATCGATTGGCGGACACCCAATGAGGAAGACGCCCAGAAGCAGGCCGAGGCCATTGAACAGTTGGTGCTGACCGGTGCCGATGGAATCGCCGTGAGTTGCAGTGATGCCAACAAGGTGACCGACGCCATCAACAAGGCGGTGGCCGATGGGGTGCCCGTGGTGACCTTCGATTCGGATGCGCCTGCCTCGAAGCGCTTGGTGTGCTATGGCGTGGACGATGGCCTGTGCGGTGAACAGGTAATGACCGAATTGGCCCGAGTTCTGGGAGGCAAGGGAACCATCGCCATTTTGGCAGGCAACCAAAACGCGCCCAATTTGCAGAAGCGCGTGGCGGGTGTTCGCAAGGAGGCCAAGAAACACCCTGGGGTGGTCATTCGGGATACTTACTATCACCGGGAGACCCCGCAGGACGCCGCCGCTCGCATGGAGCAGGTCCTTCAGGCCAATCCGGACATCACGGGTTGGGCCTTGATCGGAGGGTGGCCCCTGTTCACAGAGAATGCGCTCAAGTGGCAACCTGGCACGGTTCAATGTGTCAGTGTCGATGCATTGCCGATTTGCCTGAATTATCTCCGCAGCGGACACGTTCAGGTGCTTTTGGCCCAGCAATGCCATGCCTGGGGCTACCGATCCGTGGAGCACCTGTTCAACAAGGTGCATCTCCGCAAGAATCCGGACTCGCCCCGGGATATCAGTCCTTTGGTTCGCGTGGACCGATCCAACGTCGAGGCCTACGCCAAGAATTGGGAGAAATGGCTTCCGAAATGATGCCTAGGCGAGTCCCGGACTGGGGTTCGGGTTTCGTCGCTCCCAATCATCAACCCCAAGCGTTGTATCCCAACGGATGGGAGACGCAGAAGCCCTCCCCATTTTCAGACAGGCTCTAACGGGCACCTGCTTCAGAGCACTTCCATGATCATGGAGACGGTCCGGCCGATGCTGCCCTGATTCTCGCGCACAACCGACTGGGCACGGTGCCCGAGCGCTTCTCGTTCGGCGGGGTTTTCCAGCAACCGGGTCACCGACAATTCCAGGTCGGCCTCATCGGCGACCTGCACGGCGGCTTGGGCCTTTACAAAACTCGGCGCGATGTCGGGGAAGTTCTCCATGTGCGGGCCAAAGACCACCGCCTTGCCGAGAGCGGCCGGTTCAATGGGGTTTTGTCCGCCTCGTGCGGTAAGACTCTTGCCCACGAAGACAATGTCGGCGCGGGTATAGAAGTGACGGAGTTCACCGGTGGTGTTCACCAGCAGGCAGTCCAAATTGCCCCACATGTGTCGAGTGTTCGGCCGCATGTCCTTGCGGAAGAGGAATCGCACTCCCAGAGCCTGTAGCTCCGCGCCGACGGCGGCACCCCGCTCATGGTGCCTCGGCACCAGCACGAGGAAGAGTCTTGGAAACCGGGACTTCAAGCGGAGGTACATCGAGGCCAGAATTCGCTCTTCACCGTCATGGGTGCTGCCGGCCACGAGAACCAGGGTGTCGGGGGTGACTCCCAATTGTCCTAACAGGCTGGTGACATCCAGTGTGCGGGTGGCATCGAGCTTTGCGGCGTCGAATTTGAGGCTGCCCACGACGTGGATGGCTTCCTTGCGGCAACCGAGTTGAAGCAAGCGCTCCGCATCGGCATCGTTCTGGGCACCCACTCCTTCAAATCCTGCAAAAAGATCCCGGAAGAGGAACCCAAACCGGCGGTAGCCTCGGAAAGACCGCTCCGAAAGGCGGGCGTTGACCAAGAAATACGGAACTCCCCGGCGCTGGAGACTCCATAGAAAATTGGGCCAGATCTCGGCCTCCACCAAAATGACCACCTCGGGGTTGATCAGGCCGATGGCCCGTTGGATGTGTTTCCGGCGATCAATGGGGTAGTAGATCTTGGTGATGTGCGCCGGGAGGTGCTCGCGCAGGAGGCTCATGCCTGTAGAGGTCGTCGTGGAGACGACGATTTTGTACAAGGGCAGCAACGGTTCCATGGCCCGGATCAACTGCGTGCACAAGTTCACCTCGCCGACGCTGACCGCGTGGAACCAGATGACCTGACGGTTGGTCAGGGATTGCTTGAGCTTCGCGTCATACAGACCGAAGCGCTCGCCGAACCCAGCCTGCCAGGATCCGCGGCGGTACATTTTGAGAAAATACCACGGAGCTGACAGGGCGAACCCGATGTTGAAGAGGAAGTTGTAGAGAAGTCGCATGTACGGCGGCGTCGCGGAAAGCGGATCGGAACCGGGGATACTGTCCCAACGTTCCAGCGGCACGAAAGGTTACGGCTTTTTTTTCTGACGGGGCCGCACCGTGCGGAGGGGCGGAGTGGGAGTCGCGGCGATGGGTTGGTCCGCTCCGATCCGTTGCACGAAGGCGCCGATCCAGTTGCACGCCCGTTGTTCCTGAGTCCTGGCCACTTCAAGAACTTCTTGGGCAGAGACGACCTGAGTCTTCCCGCCCAAGCCCGCGGCTGCATTGGTGATGCAACTGCATCCCGCCACCCGCATTCCGCATTGGCGGGCCACGATGACTTCCGGCACGGTGCTCATTCCGACGGCATCGGCGCCCCAGTTGCGGAACGCGCGGATCTCGGCCGGCGTCTCGAAACTGGGACCGGAAACCGCCAGATAAACCCCCTCGCGCACCGGCAGACGAATGGATCGTGCTGCTGATTTCAGATGTTCTTGGAGTTCCGGATCGTAGGCCCGGGTCATGTCCACAAAACGAGGTTCGCCCTCGCCGGTCGGTCCCCGGAGAGGATTCATTCCCAGAAAATTGATGTGGTCGTTCAGGATCATGAAATCGCCCACTCGGAACTTGGGGTGTATTCCGCCGGCCGCATTGGTCACCAGTAGGGTCTCTACGCCCATGGCCGCGAGGACTCGTGTGGCAAAGACCACCTCATTGGGCTCAAACCCTTCGTAGTAGTGCGCCCGTCCGCTGAGCACAGCCACAGGCACCGAGTGCCAGGTCCCGATCCGTAGTCGCCCCTCATGCCCCGGTGCACCCCCGACCGGAAAGCCGGGCAGGTCGCGATAGGAGAACTCCCGGTCCACCGATACCGACTGTGCGACTGGGCCGAATCCACTGCCGAGAATGATGGCCAGACGGGGCCTCAGAGAGGTCCTGCGCAGGATCAACGAGGCGGTGGCCGAAGGACGGGGCAGGGATTGGGATCGACGAGGCATGGTGGTGGATTTTTGGGTTCGGATTTCGAGTCAGAGATCAGCCCGGAACCACGGCGGTGCGTTGGGCGTGTGAGGCCAGGGCCGCTTCGAAGACTTCATGACTGCGGACTGCCTCATCCGGTGTGACGCACCCGAACCGACCTCCGAGGGCACCAACCCGTTCGGCCGCGAAGGCCGCCCACATTTGCAGGAAACAGTCTGGGAAGCCCGGCTCGAAGATGCCTCCGGTGATCGTCGGGAATGGGGTCTGGAATCCCAGATCCGTGCGGCTCCACCACTGTTCCTTCGAGCGGTCGAACTTCCAGAGTGTCTTCGGTTCGGCCGTGGAGTAGCGCATGCCGCCGTCGGTGCCGAGGATCTCGATGGACCAGGTGTTGGTGGCTCCCGGCGCCAGTCGCTTCATCTCCAATCGCATCGGAGTTTCTAGGCCGTGGATAGTGGCTTCGGTGTGGAGCATGGCGTTGTCCCAAGTGTCGCAGGGGGCCGTACCGCCTTTGCCGTCAGGACGCTCGTGATAAATCTTTTGCAACTGGGCATAGACTCGGCTCGGGAACCATCCGAGCCGGAAAGGCACGTGAACCACGTGCATCCCCAGGTCGCCCATCACGCCGATGGCTCCGCAGGTGCGCACCTGACGCTTCCAGTTCACCGCCTTGGTCGGGTCGAGGTCGCTGGCATGCCAGAAGCAGGATCGGACCTCCAGGGGTTTGCCCATGGCACCGGATTGAGCCCACTCGACAACCCTCTGGACACCCGGCAAGAAGGGGAACTCGGAGCTGCAGCGCACGAACCGGCCAGACTTGGCGGCCGCATCCCGGATGCGTCGGGCCGCCGCGAGATCGATGCCGAAGGGTTTCTCCGCCAGCAGATCCTTTCCGGCGGCCAACACGTCGAGGTAAATGGCCTCGTGGAGGTTGTGGGGTACGGCGACATACACCACATCCACTTCGGGCGAGGCGAGGAGTTGGCGGTGATCCTGGGTGAGCAGTTTGACCGTCGGGATTTGGCGGAACCAGTCGAGTAGCGTGGGTTGAAGGTCACAGACGGCGACCAACTCTACCTGGACCGGGAAGTTGTTGAGGACGAACCAGCGGGCAAACGCGCTGGCTGCCTCGCGGCCCATGAGGCCGCCGCCGATGATGCCGACACGGAGGGTGGGTTTCATGAAAGGGATCGGGAGGAACGTTTCTGGGGAATACTTTGGGCCATGCCTTCGTTGGTCGGAGGGGTGGCGTTCGGACCCTGTTGGCTGAGCAGTTGATCTCGGAGGTTTGCGAAGCCGTCGAACGCCTGGAGGTTTTGATTCAACAGTTCGAGCAATTGATCCTGCGTCAGTCCTTCGGCGGCGAGAATCTGGGGGAAGGACTTTCCCGATGAGATCGCTTGGTGGACTCGGCGGAGGGCGCGGAGGGTCAGGGCCGAATCGTTGCGACCCAGCGCGGCAGAGCGGGAGGCAGCCGACAGGTGGGAAGCCCCATCGGCAAAACCGATGGACGGATGATCCGGATTGGATGGTCGATCTACCGAGGCTTTCACCTGGTTCCAGGCTTCGACCACGGCTTCCGAGCGGCCTCGCATTCCGATTGAGCGCCGGAAACTGTGCTCCACAAACCCGAGGTGTACCAAGTCTTGGGCAGCCGCATTGACTTCTCGGCCGGTGCGGGCCGGAGCGGAATTCCGTATCACCTCAAGTTCGCTGGCGAAGATTGCCGGGTTCATCCAGAAGCTGAGGGCCGCCAACGGGCGGAACAGCAGCGGGACGATCCGCAACAACAGGTGACGCTCAAAGCCAGAAGCGCTGCAACCGTGATGGTGACAGTAGGCTTCCTTGAAATTGGCGTGGACCGGTTGGGCTATGGCCATGGGTGCGTCGGGCTCGCTTCAGACTGCGCAAGAATCCGGTTTGTAATCGGAATGTGTCAACCGTGTGGCGGATTCTTTGAGGGAAGCGTCAGTAGGGATTTAGCCACGGACCCGGTAGAGAGTTTCTCCGGCTTTGGGCACATGCAAGATGCCCTCGGACTCCCGCCCCTGGAATTGAGCGGGATCGATGGTGCGCCAATCGCGGTAGCCGAGGTTGATCTCGCGGCACACCGACTCTGGAATTCCGGTCGCCAACGTGACCCGGGCCCGACGGGTCTCAACACCATTTTCATAGGTGCCCTGTCCGAAGACATGAGTGCTGTGAGCGAGGGTGCCCCACGGGAAATCCTTGAAGCGGTCCCACTGTTTCAAGAAGTAGTCCCGGCAGTGGTAGCCCACCTGCCGAATCAACGCTCCATGGACCACACTGACTTCATGGAGGTGGGGCGCGTAGATGATGAGTTCACCTCCCGGAGCCAGCACTGGCTCCAGCTTGTACATGCACTTGGCCCCCACCCACAGCTCGTCGTACATGGCCGGTGCGCAGCTGAGAATGGTGTGGAATTGGCGGTCCTTCCATTCGATGTGCGTCTGTGCGGACAAGTCGGCAGCCTGATCCCAGGCAGCCTCGGGGGTTCCGCTGAAAATCCCCGCCAACTCCCCATTGCCTCCAGGTTTCACCACCAGGGCCAGACACAGCTTGGGAATGGGCACCATGGCACCGGCGCGATCCACCACTCGGCGCACCGGGGTCCATTTCTGACCAATGACTCCCACCGTGGTGATCACCGCGCCGAGCCAGTGGAAGAAGTTGAGGATTTCCGGACCGCTGACTCCGGGGAACAAGTACTTGTTGCCGCCGCTGAACCCGACGACCTCGTGCGGAAAGACCGGACCGATGATGACAATTTGATCGTAGGTCAAGACACGTCGGTTGATGGACACAGGCACATCCATCGCGAAGAGCCCGTCGGACAGGGTTCGTATCTCGTCGGCGGGAATGACTCCCAAGGTTTCCAGGGCCGCCGGGTTATCCCACTCATGGTTGTAGAATCCGACGGATTGATATCGGGAGGCGCGTTCCTCGCGGGTGATCTCCAGTCGTTCGCAAATGGCCTCCTCGGACATCGCCGGGTGCGTGCCCAATGCAATGAGGATATCCAAGGCGGCCACCGACTCGGACCATTGGGCGTGGAGGGCCTTGAAGACGGCTCCAATCGGGGCGGTGCGCGTGCCATCGGGGATGATGAGCAGCACCCGTTTTCCCTGGAAACGGTGGGCCGGGTGATGAGTGGCCACCCAGGAGGCTATTTCGGATTGGTTCATCGCAAGATCGCTCCCCTGCAATCGCAGGCTCGGCAGAGACGCCCGAGAGGATGAGTGATTCGCTCTCGGGATGACAAATGCGATATCGGCATTATCGCATGCCCGAAGAAGGGTGGAAGGAACCGCCCGGCCCTCTTCCCGCCGTGGAATTGCCCGGGCTTGAAGCAGATTGGCTCCTAGAGTGCCTTCAGTGCCTCGAGGACTTCCGCGGCATGGGTCTCCGGTTTCACCGAATCCCAAATCCGCGCGATTCGACCATCTCGACCGATCAGGAAGGTGACCCGATGCATGCCCTGGTACTTCCGTCCCATGAAGACCTTCTCGCCCCAAGCCCCAAAGGCGTTGGCCACCACCGCCTCCGGGTCCGAGATCAGGGGGAAGGGCAGTTGATGCTTGTCGGTAAACTTCACGTGGGATTTCAGGGTATCGGCGCTGACTCCGAGGACGACGGCGCCGGCCTTCTGAATGGCCGCATACTGGTCGCGGAATCCGCAGGCTTCTTTGGTACAGCCCGGAGTGTCGTCGCGCGGGTAGAAGTAAATCACCACCGGCTTCCCGAGGAGGTCTTTGGAGGTGATTTGCGAACCGTCGGTCACCACTGCGCTGAACGGCGGGACCGGGTCACCGGGACGAAGACTCAATACGACAGCTTTGGCCATGTCGGGCAATTTATGCAGGAAGCGGCTTCGCGCAATGGGCGAGAGCAGTGAGGCGTAACCCTTCCAGCGTCAGCCCTGGGACCACTGCCTTGATCTCTGGAAGCCCGCGCGCAATGAGGCGGGCGTAGCCGCCGGTGGCCACGACTGGCAGGCGGCGCACCCCCAATTCTCGGCGCAGATCGATGATAAGGCCACGCACCAGGCCCCGATAACCGAAGACGGCACCGGAGAGCATCGCCTCCTCGGTGTTCCGGCCGATGACCCGTCGGGGGTTCCGGATTCGGATCCGCGGCAGGAGGGCCGTCTTTTCGTGGAGGTAATCGGTCATCGCCGAAAGCCCCGGGGCGATGATGCCGCCCACATACCGTCCCGACGGGTCCACCACGTCGAAGGTCACCGCGGTGCCGAAATCGACGACCAGTGCCGGAGCGCCATAGTGATGATGGGCGGCGACTGCATTGGCCAGGCGGTCCTGACCGATGGTGTCGGGATGGGGATAATCGATGCCTACACCGCGCAGGGTCTGTGGGGTGAGTTGCAGGGGCACCAGGTTCAACCGCGCGCGGGCCCATCCGGTCAGGAGAGGGGTTGTTTTCGGAACCACACTGCAGAAGCACAGTGCGTCGGGCAGGCGCTTCGGAAGCAGAGCCTCCAGCAGTCCGGGCGCGGTGCCATCCGACCACGCCGAGGTGGGAATATCGCCCAGAGTTCGAAGGCTGCGCAGGCCGCCGAGGCCCACGTGAGTGTGGGTGTTGCCAACGTCCAGGAGCAGCATCATGGCATGGAACCTTTGGCTAGGGACACGTCTCCACCGATGATGTGCTCCAATCGACCATGATCAGTCCGGACCAGCAGGGCCCCGTCTTCATTGAGAGATTCGGCCCGGCCGACGACGACTCTGTCAGCTATCCGGATGGCCACCCGCTGACCGAGGGTGCTGCAACGGCGCATCCACTCGTCACTGATCTCATGGAAATCACCCCGACGGAGCCGGCCATAGGCCGCGTCCAACTCGGCCAGGACGGTGGCCGCGAGATCGGAGCGATCGAAGGTTCGCCCGCCTTCGATGCGCAGCGATGTGGCGATGGTACGCAATTCCTCGGGCATTTCATCCGAGTCCAGATTCACGTCGATGCCAATGCCCAGCACGACGTGCCGTATATGGTCGAGTTCGGCCCCGAGTTCCAGGAGGATACCGGCAACCTTTCGGGTTCCGAAGACGATGTCATTGGGCCACTTGATTTCGGGCTTCAGTCCGGTTTGGCGTTCTATCCCACGGGCCACCGCAACAGCGCTGACCACCGTCAATTGAGTGGCGGCCGCTGGAGGGAGTTGGGGACGGAGCAAGACGGAGAACCAGAGTCCCTTGCCTGAAGGGGATATCCACTGCCGACCCAGGCGTCCCCGTCCGCGGGTCTGCGATTCGGCAAAGACGACGATGCCTTCGCGGACCGAGTCCCGGGCCATTTTCTCCATCACGTCGTTGGTGGAGGTCGTCTCCTGGAAAACTTGGATATCCCGCCCGATGATCTTGCCAGGCCCCAGGCGGGCCAAGAGATCGTCGGCGTGCAGGCGATCCGGGGACGAGCGGAGTTGATAACCGTGGTGGGGGCTGGCCTCAATGTCGTAGCCAGCTTTGCGAAGCTCCTCGATCCGGGACCAGACGGCCGCCCTGGAAACGCCCAGATCCTTGGCCAAGGCGGCTCCGGAGATGCCGGCGTCTCCGGCGGTCCTCATCGCGGCCAAAATTCGGGTGTCGGGATTCACTGGAGGAAATCCAAACCAATATCCACCGCTCGGGCCGAATGTGTCAGCGCACCGACGGAGATGAAATCAACCCCAGTCTCGGCGACTGCTCGTACCGTGGTCTCATGGATGCCCCCGCTGGCTTCGGTCTGGCAACGTCCGGCGATTCGTCTCAAGGACTCTCGCAATACCTCGAGGGGCATGTTGTCGAGAAGGACCCCGTCCGCACCGGCCTCCGCCGCCCGCTGGGCTTGCTCCGGCGTGTCGGCCTCGACTTGGACAAACAAAGACGGGAATTGGGCACGAGCGCGCCGAACCGCGGCGGTCACAGGGTCGGGAGCCGCATCAGCCAGCGCCGCCAAATGGTTGTCCTTGATGAGGATCCGGTCATGCAGGCCCATCCGATGGTTGACTCCGCCTCCGCAGCGCACTGCGTACTTCTCGAGGCGGCGCCAGCCCGGGGTGGTCTTCCGGGTGTCCAAAATCCGGGTCTGGGTGCCCTCCAGCAACCGAACATACCGAGCAGTGGCAGTGGCGACTCCGGAGAGGCGCTGCACAAAATTCAGGGCCACTCGTTCTGCCGAGAGCAAGGCCCGCGAGGGTCCACGTACTTCCAGAAGCGTCATCCCCGCTTCGCAGGACTGCCCGTCTTCCACGCATCGGCGAATCATGGCATTCGGTGCCAGTTCCCGGAAGGCTCCCTCGGCGAAGGCCAAACCGGCGACTGTGAGCCGTTCACGGGCGTTCATGCGCGCCGATGATTCAGCTTCGGTTGGGATGCAGGCCAAGCTGGTGGCGTCGCCACTGCCGAGGTCTTCCTCCAGGGCCTGAATCAGGGCCGTTCGAATCAGTTGAGGATCCAAGTGCTCCACAACGGGAGGCTGCAAGAGTCTGCGTCCAGGGTGCAATCGACAAAGCGGTGGCAATGCGGCGGCAATGCGGCGGCAATGCGTCGGCAGTAGGAGGAACCCTCCCCAATTTCAGACAGGCTCCAAAGAGAAGGGGCACCGAAGGGTTGAATCTCCGGTGCCCCGCGACTGCGTTGTCAGGCGTGGATCGCCTGGATTTCGGCCCTTATTGGAGCGCTTCGAACACCTTACCCACCATGTCCTTGCTCGGGGTCAGGGTCTTGGAACCGGGTTGCCACTTGGCCGGGCAGGCCTGATCGGGATGTTGGACCAGGTAAGCGTTGGCCTCCATCTTCCGCAGCAATTCCGAGGCATCGCGTCCTACGTTGTAGAAGTTCACCTCGCTGGACACCAAGTTGCCGTCCGGATTGATGATGAACGTCCCGCGGAGGGCCAAGCCGCTGCCGCTGTCATAGACACCGAAGATTTTGGAAACCGCACCCGTCGGATCCGCGGCCAAGGGGTACCGCACGTCGGCCAGAAGCTTCTCTGAATTGCGCCATGCCAGGTGCGCGAACTTGGTGTCGGTGGACACGCCATACACATCGCAGCCAAGGTCCTTCAGTTTGGAGTGGACCACAGCCAGGTCAGCCAGTTCGGTGGGGCAGACGAATGTGAAGTCGGCGGGGTAGAACACCAACACGGTCCAGCGGCCGCTGCGCTTGGCTTCCTCGATGGAGAACTTGCCGAACTCGCCTGCGGCGGGATCGTAGGTTTCCATCTCGAAGTGGGGGACGGTTTGACCGACTCGAAGGGTGATCTGTTCGCTCATATGGACAGGGTTGGATGACAAATTCGAAGGATTCAGTGCTTCTCGGCGTTGGGCCGAGTGCGGAAAATCGTTAGCATGTTCCGCTGGAGGTGCAATCGGATGCGGTGCTTTTTTTGACGAATCGGGATCGTGCGGTACGATTTGCAAATGATTTCCCGGATTGCGTTCCCAAGATTGTTGGTGCTGCTGCCGATGCTGTGTTCGTCGATGATGGCCGCCGAATCGTGGGACCAATGGCGTGGCCCCAATCGGGATGGTCGGATTTCAGGAGCAAAATGGCCACTCGGGCTCGAAGAAACCCGTCTCAAGCGCCGGTGGCGGTTGCCCCTCGATCCCAGTTATTCCGGGCCCGTGATGAACGCCGAGCGGGTCTTTACCACCGAGACCGTGGACAAAAAGCGGGAGCAGGTCACCGCATTGCGGCGCTCCGATGGTTCTGTGGTTTGGAAGCGGGACTGGGAGGGGTCGATGTCCGTTCCATTCTTCGCGCGATCCAATGGAGATTGGATCCGTGCTACGCCGGCCCTCGAGGGTGACACGCTTTACGTGGCGGGCATGCGGGATGTGCTGGTGGCTCTGAACACCGCCGACGGTTCCGAGCGTTGGCGGTTGGATTTCGTCAAACGGTTCGGGTCGGACTTGCCGACCTTCGGCTTCGTCTCCTCACCGTTGGTCGATGGCGATAGCGTTTATGTTCAGGCCGGTGGCGGGGTAGCCCGTCTGCGCAAGACCGATGGTCAGGTGATTTGGCACGGGGTGCGGGATGGCGGCGGGATGATGGGCAATGCCTTCGGATCTCCGGTCATCCTGACTCTGGCCGGAAAACGCCAATTGGTGGTTCAGGCTCGGACTCGACTCATCGGGGTAGGGTTGGAGGATGGCGCCGAATTGTGGTCTCTTCCGGTCGAATCCTTCCGTGGCATGAACATCCTCACTCCCACTTTTGCCGGGAAGGATCGACTCTTCACGGCGACCTACGGTGGAAAAACGCTGGGCATCGATATTCGCTCGGAAAACGGCGGCTTCCGTGCGGTTCCCGCGTGGGAATTCAAAGCGCAGGGTTATATGACTTCTCCGATCATCCACGAGGGACACGCCTACCTCCAGTTGCGAAGCCAACGGGCGTTGTGCATTGATTTGGCGACCGGTGCTGAGAAGTGGACCACTGGTGAAAGCTTCGGCAAGTACTGGAGCATGGTCGCTCAGGCGGACCGAATCCTTGCCCTGGACGAACGCGGGGAGCTGATCTTGTTCAAAGCCACCCCGGAGAAATTCGACGTACTTTCCCGTCGCAAGGTGGCCGATTCCGATGCATGGGCCCACCTAGCGGTGGACGGCTCAGAGCTCTACATCCGGGAATTGAAATCTCTCAGCCTCTGGGATTGGACCAACGGTGCGTCTCAGTAGTCCCATGGAGTAT
>CAMCYJ010000017.1 GCA_945883815.1 Akkermansia muciniphila
GCAGACGTACCTGATGAGATCGATTTTGCCCGTTTCCGGCTTTTTTCTTGCGGCCGCCTTCGCTGCCGCCGTCCAGCCCCCCGTTCGCGCCGAGGGACCGCTCGGGTCTTGGACTGGGGCCTGGCTCGAGAACGACCTGGTGGTCAATACCGACCGCCACTACACGCATGGAACCCTGTTCTCCCATCTTTTTCATGAGCATGCCGCTGGGGACGGTTCCGGCCCCGATCGTGTGGCGAGCCATCTTCCGGCGATGGGGCTGCTGGGCGGATTTTCGCGATGGGGCGTGAGTCTCGGGCAGAACATCTACACGCCGGACGACATTCGGGCGACCGGACTCGTGGTGAACGACCGCCCCTATGCGGGCTACCTGTACACCAGTTGGCATCTCATTCGACGCGGGGATTTGGGATACGACAAGCGTCCGGTCCAGGACTCGTGGACTCTAGACCTCGGTATCGTCGGGCCGGGATCCGGGGCAGAGCAGGCGCAGAACACCGTCCACCGGATGCGCCATTTCGAGGAAGCGCTCGGTTGGGGAAACCAGCTTCAGAACGAGCCGGCGGTGAACCTGAAGTATGCCCGGGTGTTCCGCTATTCTTCCGGGACACCCGGCGGTTGGGAGGCCCAGTTTCTTCCTCACTATGGTGCCAGCTTGGGCACCATTTTCACCGTTGCGGCAGCCGGCGCGCAGGTCCGGGGCGGCTGGAACCTTCCCGAAAACTTCGGCCATCGGAACATCGGGGATCTTCTGCCGAGTACCGGGGGCCGGAGTGGCCAGGAAACGTCGCATTGGTCGGCCCTGTTGTTTGCCACGATGGAGGGACGGGCCGTCGCGTGGAATATGCTGCTCGATGGCAATCTCTACCATGACAGCCATTCGGTCGACAAACAGCTGGTGGTGGGCGAGTTCAAGGGGGGTGCCACGATTGCCTACAGGGCGGTGTCACTGACTCTCATGCAGGTGGTTCGAAGCAACGAGTATGACAACCAGCCCTCGTTCGACACCTACGGTTCGCTCTCACTGGGAGTGAGCTGGTAGCCACCCAGAAAAGGGGTCGGTCCTCACTATTGACACAAACTCTTTCGCGATAATGTCAATAATGGGGTCAGTTCTTGATATTGATATGTAAAGGAACGGCGCGGGGCGGAGGAGGGCGAGGAGTTCAAGCCGATTCGGCGCGGCTGGTGTCTGGGCGAGGAGAAGTTTCGGGAGGAGTTGCTGATGCAAATGAGCGAGCGGATGGGGGCGGAGCATTACGGCGAGGAGCGCGCGGAGACGGCGGAGGCGCTGGCGGAACTGATCATCGCGGAGGAGTTGAAGCGGTGGCGGTGGCAGGAAGCTGAACTCAAAACTCGGCCCAAGGGGGATTCAGTGACGGTGGCTTTGGCGGCGCGCTTGCGAGCGGAGACAACGATGACGGTGGGGTGGATCGCCGAACGTCTGGCGATGAGCACGCGCGGTTACCTGAACCATCTCTTGTATCGCCGGAGGAAGCTGGGCGAGGAGTAGACAATATCAAGAACTGACCCCTTTTTCAGTTTATCGGACTGCATCGCAAGAGGTGCTTCGAGGTGTTTTTACGGTCTGTTAGAACGTCTGGATAACGTGAAGCACGGATTGTCCGCCGGGAACGAGCGCCGCGTTGATGCCGGTGTCGAACGTGGCGAACCGACCCCCGTGTTTTACAGCAAGCGCCAGAAGGTAATAGTCGGTGAGATGCTTGGACCCGGGCAACTGAGGATGGAGGCGGTCATCCGTCAGCGTCAGGTCATCCGGCCAAAACTGATGCCCCGGTGCCACCATCAGGCGCGAAAGCACCCGGCGCGCTTCCACGGGGCTCCCCAGCGTTCGCGGGTACGATGGATGGCTGAGAATCCGGAGGAAGGCGTTCTCGGTTGTCGGACAGGTAGCCCAGCCACCAGTAACAGCCTCGCGTTCAAAGAAGCGCATGGCAGCACCTTCATGCACGTGTCCGGCGTCGCCCAAGGCGATGAGCACGCTGGCGTCCAAGAGCGTGGTCATGAGCGTTGGGGATGGGTCATCCGCTCAAGCTCCTCGTTTTCCAAGGCCTCTTGGACGGCACGAACCTGGGCCACCGTGGTGGAAGGACTGCCGGACGCCTTGCGGATGCGAAGGATGCCAAAGGGCCCGACTTCGAACCGGGATGGGTCGGGGTTATCCGGTTCCATGGACGGTCGGATTTCCCGACGGAGGGCCGCCTCAATGATGGCCTTGAGGGTCGTCTTCCGACGGACAGCAAGGGTCTTGGCCTCCATTAAAAGGTCATCGGGAAGCACCAGTGTTGTTTTCACAATATGGCTAACAGTATGGGTATACGGCTCATAGTAAAGCTACGCCGAAAAGGGGTTGGTCCTCACTATTGACACAAATTCTTTCGTGCCGACTTCCGGATCGCCCCTGGATTGCGCCGGGTCGTGCGGGCTTTGAAGGAACACCGTCCACCGGATGCGCCGTTTCGAGGAAGCGCTCGGTTGGGCCTTGGTCGAAGTGAGGGTCCAGATCGCGTTCGTCGTGCCCTTCATCGCCATGAAGGGCATCGCGATGGAAGATCGTCGAAAGGCGAAGGACGCCTGCGACATCGACTTCGTGCTCCACAACTATCCGGGAGGCGTGGATGAGGTGGTAAAGTCATTCTGCCCGCACCTCAACGACTCCTCGAAGCCCGCCTCGAAACCCTCGAGCGCCCCGAGGCCGCTTACCGCTTGGGTATGGCCTACTGACCGGGCCTCTCGGCAGTGGTTCGCTGTGTCACAGGACAAAGGGCGGGTCGTGGCGTGAGCCATAGTTCAAAGATTCCCAAGGGAAGCGCCTACCTCAACGACTCCGCGACATCCCGGACGCGGACCGAGCAACTCGATCCATTTTCCGCCGATCGAATGGCCGCCCTGAATCCCTCCTATCGGCTGGCTTTCAGCCGGATGTAGATGGAATCCCCCTCGGGCCGGCCGCAGATCGAGTCGATCCGGTTGCTAGAGACGCGGTTGGTGGCGATGGTCAAAGCTCTCCACTCGCCTTGATAAAGGTTGGTGGCGAATTCGGCCTGCAGCCTCCAGTCGGGAATTAGAGTCGAGCTCAAAACCACGTCCTTGCCCAACTCGAGGCCTAGGATCCGGACTTCAGGTGGCGGAACCGTGAAGATGTCGCCAAACATCCATGGATGGATGGGGCAGATGTAGATGTACGAGGCGTTGTTGGTTGGAACGGTATAGGTTAACCGGCCGGTGTTGATCTCGTTGTTCACCACTCCGGGGCTCTGGATCTGGAACGGATGCTGGGACGAAGTGTCGACATCGAAAGTGTATGTCTGACCTCGGACCAATGTCAGGGTCCCGGCGTTGGTCCCGTTGAAGAGGAAGTGGTGCTGCCCTCCAGGCGTCTCAACGCGGATGTCCGCGGACCGCAACCCAACCACCAGCACCAGTCCACCAAGCGCCGGAAACAGCGTCCATCGATGCATTGATCTAGGTCTTGAGCCGGACATAGTAATGGGGATTAGCTTTTTGACGCTCCGCGATCGGCACAGTTGGGCCTTGCCGTTTTAGGTCTGCTGAAAAGCGTTATACTTGCCGTGCGACTCGGACAAGGACTTATGGGTGTGGTTGTCGCTGCCAATGGGCTGCTGCGGAACGGGGTCAGGGAACGATTTCCGAATTGTGGACTCAGGCGGGTGTTCGTCTGTGTCGCCCATAGCCTCGGCAAGAGTCCATCCAGGTTGCGGAGCCCTTGGCCGATTTTTAGGCCAACTGAATCGGTGCATCCAAAATCGGAAGTCATTCCCTGAACCGGATGCTCCCCCCCCCTATGCCCCCGATGCCTGACCCGCTCTGCTGGTCTCTCGGGGCGAACCCATTGCAAAAACGGCGAGGTCCGGTTCTGCTGGAACAGCAACGACTGAGTGGTGACCAAACTCCTCTTCATCTGCAGCCGAAATGAAATCCGCAGCCTCACGGCAGAGCGGATGTTTAGCGGTTCGCCGCAGTTTCAGGCACGGTCGGCGGGCACGCAACCGCAGGCTCGGGTGCGGGTGACCGAAGGGCTCATTGGCTGGGCGGACATCGTGTTTGCGATGGAGAAGTCGCACGTCGCCAAGCTGAGTGAGCGGTTCCCAGACGCTCTGGCCCACAAGCGGGTCGTCTGCCTCCGCATTCCAGATGATTTTGAGTTCATGAGCCCGGAACTTGTGGATGCGTTGACGGCGGCGCTGGCGAACGAACTCGAGGGATGGCCTGGTCCGCTTTCTCCGCGATGACCATTCGGTGATGAGTTCGGCTGCCGCCGAGCTTTTCTCCTGAGCGCCTCAGGAAAGGTCGAGCTGCACCTGGACCCAACGATTGTCGTTGAGACAGCGTTGGTCCTGAACAGCCTCTAAAAACAAGGCTATGCAGAGGTGGTGGACGCGGTCCGGGATCTGATCACGGGTTGCCGCTATTCGCCCAGTGAATTGACGATCGACTTTCCTTGAGGCTTCCGGCCGATGGTGTGTCATCGGGGCATGCCCCAGTTTGCAGAGTCCGGTGCGACCGATTTCAGACATCCCGCTCGCTGGAGTCTCTTCAGTGCTGCGCTGCGCTGGGGCGCCTCGGTTGTCGTGTTGGGTCTGGCGCTTTTGGTGCAGACGGCCGGCGCGGCCACGGTTTCCTCGGACGCCCATGGGGGTCCCGTTCGATTGGAATGCGGCGAGGGCACGGTGACCTTCAAGCTCCGTTCCAAGCCGGTGGTGACTTATCGCGGCGGGCACGGAGTCTTGCCGGCTGGGGTGCCCGAGGAGTACCGCCGGGCGGGTTATTTGCATCCGTTGGTGAGCCCGTCCGGGCGAGTGGTCACGGGCGATTATCCCAAAAACCACCTGCACCATCATGGTGTCTGGGCTTCGTGGACGCGGACCGAGATCGAGGGTCGTAAGCCCGACTTCTGGAACATGGGCCAGAAGATGGGGCGGGTGGAGATGATCCAGTGGCTCGGGGCTCGCGAATCGGCCGACGGTGCCGAGATTGAAACGCTGCATCACTATGTGGACCTGACCGCCCAGGTGCCCACCCTCATCCTGCTCGAAGGATGGAAGGTTCGAGTCCCCGTCACGCCCGCGGGCAAGCCCTACCGCATCGACCTGACGGTGCGGCAGACCAATGTCACCGAACACTCGCTGGCCTTGCCCGAATACCGCTATGGCGGACTGGGATTCCGCGGGCTCGACGCTTGGGATGGCGCGCCGAACTGCCGCTTCCTGACTTCCGAGGGCGTGACGAATCGGGTGAAAGGCAATGAATCCCGAGCGCGCTGGTGCTGGATCGGGGGGGCGGCCCAGTCTGTCGAGGGTGGGGACGGGATTGCTGGGGTGGTTCTTTTGGCGCATCCCTCCAATTTTCGTTTTCCGGAGCCGATGAGGATCCACCCAACCGAGCCGTTCTTTTGCTGGTCTCCGCAGCAGGCGGGCGACTTCACTCTGCCGCCGCGGGGCGTGCACGCGATGCGCTATCGGATCCTGGTGATCGATGGTCCGCCCGAACCGAAGCAACTTGAGCAGCAGTGGCTCGAGTGGTCCCGGGAACCCTGAATTTTCCAATACTTCGTCGCATGACCTTTGCTCAATTCGTCCCCCGATCTCGCGCCGCACGCGTTGCCCTTGGGCTTCACCCATGGAGCAATCTCTGGAGTCGCTGGGTTGCTCTGGTTGTTTTGCTGACGGTGGCGCTCGGTAGCGCCGCTGCGGATCCCGCGCCGGCCCTTCGCGAGTACGATGTCTTGCGATCTTTGCCAGCGGGATGGCTGGAGTGGCTCAGCCAGAATGACTTGCCCGACGATCAGGGGTTGGCTGGCGGGAACCGAGGTCAGGGACGCTGGATCGAGGCCGGGTCGCAGCGGGGCAGTTGCCGGGGCGTGATCGCGGCGGTGGTGGCCGGCGACCTCGCCCGCGCCGACCGGGCTTGGAAGGGCATCGAGGTGACCTTCGAGCATCAGCGGGAGGATGGTGGATTCGCAGCGACCGAGCGGCCCAGCGGGGGGAGTTCTGCCGCCGGCGGCGCGGCCGTGGAGACGGCATATTTTTTCCTGCAGGAATTGGGTCGGGCGATTCTGGTGATTCGCCAATCGCCGCATGAGGCCCACTTCCACGACCGCATTCGCGCCATCGAGCCGAAGCTCCGCCGCGCCTGCGACTTCATCGCGGCAGGCGAATCCACAATCTTGCCCAAGAGCCGGAAAGCGGTGAATCGGGTGTTCATCGCGGCCAAGGCCTTCGGGACTTGCGGGCGGGTATTGAACGACGAGGCGCTGGTGGCGACGTCGAGGCGCTTGGTGACCGAGGCGCTCCGCCAGCGGGATGAGGAGGGAGTCTTTTTGGAACACGGGGGGCGCGATTCGAGCTACAACGCGGTGACGCTGCTGTTCGCCCAAGTGCTGGCGCTCCATGTGTCGCTGCCCGAGCTGGACGAGGCGCTGAAGCCGGCGGCCCGTTGGCAAATTTCGCGCATCCTCGACTCCGGCGAGGTGGACACCCGGGGCAACACCCGAACCGGCGTGGGCAAGGAGCCCGGGTACAACGGGCAACCCAAGGGCATCAACCACAACGAGGTGATCCTGGCCTTGGCGTTGCATGGGATCGTGCATCGCAATCCGCAAGCCCTCGACGCCGCGGGTCGGGTGATGGCTTGGGTCCGGCGCGATGCATCCAGCAAGGCGGTTCTATCGGCCCAAACTGCCCCGGCTGTATTCCGATCAACCGCTCCCGAACTGCGCCTGCTGCCCGGTTCCACGAACTTCCACTTCTCCATCTACAGCGGACCGTCGGAGCCTCGCGAACTTGAGTCCTTCCTGGGGGCCCTCGAAAGGCTCGGGCTCGCCGATGCCATGGATCCGGGGCCGGCCGCGGTGGCCGGATCGCGCGCCGCCTTCGAGGTGCTGGCGCGGCGGCGTTGGCCGGTGATCCTGTACCCTCCTGATGGCGGGCGCATGCAGTTGGAGGGGAGTACGAGTGTGCTCTCAGCCGACGACGAGGCTGCGGTCCGTGTCCTGGATGGCGCGGGCGTCTTCAATGCCATCCAACTGGGCGAGTGGGGCTACCACTACCACCGGCTCCGCACCGACCCGAACTGGATGCGCGATGTGCTGGGCAAAGACTTCGAGGCTCAGCGCAATCGATTCCTTCGGCCTCCGGAAACCCAAGGGTACGAGCCGGTTCCGAAGACTCGCCGCGAGGCCTATGACCAGTTGCGTCAGTACTTCCTGTGGCATCGCCAGGCCAAGGGCGGGCGCTTGATTAGCGTGACGGGCCATTCCCACTACGAGTGCTACGCGGCCGAGTGGGGCGCGAGCGTGGTGGGCATCGAGGTGGGCGAGAACATCGGGTTCACCCAGTCGAAGTTCGCCTTCTCGCGCGGGGCGGCCCGGCAATGGAATTTGCCCTGGTCGGTGCAGATGAGTCCTTGGTTTGGCAACGCCGTCACCACGCGGGGCCCGCTCGACACCAACGGACCTACGGCCACTGGGTTGGAAGCGGGGCATTCGCTGAGCCTGTGCCAGCGGATGTGGCAGCACGCCTGGTTTGCCGGTGCGGCGCTGGTGACGCCAGAGAACAGTTTCAACAGCTTCTTCGAGACCGGCAAAGATCCCTGGGCGTTGACCCCGCATGGCCAGGCCGCCACCAACGCGTTCGCCTTCATGCGGGCCCATGACCGGGGCAATCCGCACACGCCGCTGCTGGTGGTCCTGGATCACCTCGCCGGATACAACGGCTACATCGGCAAGACCTGGGGCGTCTTCCCGCGGACCCCGGCCGACCAGGAGTTGGCCGACCTCTTGGAGACACAGTTGTTCGGCGGAATGCCGCGGCCGCCGGTGCCGGGCAACCTGCCCAACCCTGAGGCGACCTATTTGCAACCGACGCGCCACGGGGAGTTGTGTGACGTGGTGCTGTCGACGGCCACGGGCGCGTTCATGGGCCGCTATCCGGTGATCTTGTTGGCGGGCGAGGTGGAGTTTGGTCCCGGATTCGTGCGCGAGTTGGAGACGGCCGTAGCCGCGGGCAGTCGGTTGCTGCTGCGCGATAGCCACGTGAAGGCGTTGTCACCCGAGGCCTGGGCGCGGCTTCAAAAGGCCGGGGCGACCGAGGTACTGGGCGAGTGGGTCCATCCGGTGACTGGGCGATCAGCGGTGATCTCCGACGAACGCCTCCAGCGCATTGCGGTCGAGACCCTGCCGGTGGCGGTGGCGGGCGATCCCATTCAATATCAAATCAACCGGAACCGCCGGGGCTGGGTGGTGGAACTGGTCCACAACGACGGCGTGGCCAAGACCGGCCGGACCCCGGCGCAGGTGTTTCCAGAAATGGTTGCCAAGGTCCGCCTGACGCCCCGATTCGGTTCGGCCAAGGCGCGTGAATGGCGCACGGGTCAGACTTGGGAATCCAGCCAGCAGATCGAGATCGTGGTGCCTCCCGGAGAGAGTCGGTATGTGGAGTTCGACGCGCCGTGAGCGGGTTGTGATGCGGCGAAAGTGGGGTTGTGTCAAAAGTGAGGACCGACCCCTTCGGTTACCGACCCCTTTGGTTATTCGACCGGCTCGCTGCCGCGTTGCTGGATCCAGGGGACGTCGCGGGGGGCTTTGCGGTCGCCGGTGACGCCTTTGCGGAGGGTGCCGGGGTCGAGCCAGCGGTGGATCTCGGAGTGACCGTCGGCGAAGCTCAGTCCGGCGGCACCGTTGTGGTAGGCGGCCGGTAGGTTGCCCCAGAGCTGGTTCGGTTCCATCGAAACGAGGATATAACCGTCGTCGACGCTCTCCTCACGTTCGTCGATGAAGACGAACATCTGGCTGGGCGAGCGCATGTCGCCAAGCTTGCGGAAGGTACGCCAGGTCTTGGCCATGAGGTCGGTGTGCCAGCTCTGTCCGTTCATGAAGCCGTTCATCGACAGGCTGCGGGTGCGCGGTTGGTCCCGGCCGCCGAGCCGCACCGTGCTGCGGTCGGCAGGGCAGCGGTAGATGGTGGCCGACTGGTTGTAAGGCCAGAGCAGGCCGTTGGGGGGCCGCAGCAGGTTGACGTTCGTGGCGTCGGGCGTGTTGCCCATGATCCAGCCGGCCACCCAGCCTTTCTGGTCTCCGGTGCCATTGAGCACCAGGCGTTGCTGGTGGTCCTCGGCGTACATGATCCAAGCCAGTTGCAGCTGCTTGGTGTGGTTGAGGCACTGGATGCCCTGGGCCTTGGTCTTGGCCTTGGCCAGGGCCGGCAGGAGCATGCCCGCCAGGATCGCGATGATGGCGATGACCACCAACAGCTCGATCAGGGTGAAGGCCCGGCGACGGCCGGAGGCGTGGACGGTGGGGGTCGTCATGGTGGTCTCGGAGATTCGGATGCTCATGGAAGCCTCGCCGGCGACCGGCTGGCAAGGGAAACGGGGTGAATGCTTCGGTGAGGCACAAAAGAGGACCAGAAGAGGATCAGAAGAGAACCCAAAGAGGACCGGAGGAGGACCGATGGGGCGGCCCGGGGTGAGGTGAGGGCTCCTCTCCGCGTTCAACGGATTTACGGGCTGGTGTGGGCCGAGGGGTCTGGTCCAGACTCCGACATGACCCCGATCTTGCTACCGCACGAGGAGTGTCGGCCCGCGACCGTCATCGACCGCCGCCG
Source organism: Akkermansia muciniphila (assembly GCA_945883815.1). Lineage (GTDB taxonomy): Bacteria > Verrucomicrobiota > Verrucomicrobiia > Limisphaerales > UBA9464 > SXXZ01. Next base: position 9,645 of record CAMCYJ010000017.1, read on the forward strand.
GTTCATCACCTCCACCGCCGCCGCGATCCCGATGGCACTGCTCGCCCAGGCGGCGACTCCGCTGTCGGCAGTCCCGGTCGCAGGTGTTACTTCCGAGACCCTGGCGGCCCAACTCCACGGATCACTCGACGAGGCTCAGCAACGCTTGGTGTGCCGGGAGTTCAACGACCCGCTGCGGCAGAAGGTCGACAACAACTGGATGATCACCGGCCGTTCGATCCAGGAGGTCTTTCGCCCGGACCAGCAGGACCTGGTGCGTCAGATTTTTCGCAAGCTGCATCACCCCGACCACGCCGAGGCGATGATGCGCCAGATGGTCGAGGACTCCGAGGGCAAGGGCTTCGAGGCCGGCACCTCGGTGGCGCTCTTCGGCCGTCCTGGGAGCGGTGCCTTCGAGTTGGTGCTCACGGGGCGCCACTGCACGCGCCGCTGCGATGGCGACTCGGTGGCCGGGACTGCCTTTGGCGGGCCGATCTTCTACGGGCATCAGTCGGGTCCGAACGACGAGGAACCAGCTGACCATCCGGGCAACGTGTTTTGGTACCAGGCAAAACGGGCCAATGAATTGTTCCAAGCCCTCGATGGCCGGCAGCGCAAGGTCGCGCTGGTGGAAGGTCGTAGCCGTCCGGAACGCGCGAGCGAGACGGTGCGTCTGAGCGGCCGCCGCGAGGGGCTCGCCGGACTGCCCTGCTCGGAGTTGAGCCCCGACCAGAAGGGCCTGATGCGGCAGGTGCTACGTGACCTCCTGGCCCCCTTCCGTCCGGTCGATGCCGAAGAATCGATGCGCCTGGTGGAGTCGCAGGGTCTGGGCAATCTCAACTTCGCCTATTTCAAGGGCCAGGACCTCGGCAAGGACGGGGTCTGGGACGTTTGGCAAATCGAGGGGCCCAACATGCTCTGGTACTTCCGGGGCGATCCTCACGTGCATTGCTGGGTACACATCCGCGACGGCAAGGCTTGAAGTCGCAGCGGTTCTTCGGGGGTTATCGACTTCCCAGCGATCCATCGGGCGGTTGAGGGTCGGCGGGTGATGAGAGAGATCCGCAGACCTCTCTGCTGGAGCAATTGTTGGTGCCGGCATTCATTCATCACGGAATGCGCGGACCACAACGCATGGGGATCAGCCGGAGCGTCCATGCAACCCGGGATTTCAACCGAGTCGCGCAGACTCAGGGCCAGGCTGGCTTCCAGTCCTTCTCGAGTTCTTGGCGCAGCCGGCGCAGTTGCTGTGGATGCTGGGCCGCGAGGTCCGTCTGCTCGAGGGGATCGTCGATGATGCGGTAGAGCTCGGGTTTCGCGGTCGGTTCGTTCCACGCGGTTGGCAGGATGAGCTTCCAACCGTCGCGCACGATCCAACGCCAGCGAAGGCCCGACTCCGGGCGGTCGAGGTTCACCGCGTCGTGGGTGAAGCACTCGCCCGAGACCGATGCCCTGCGGCGCACGGCCTTGGGGTCGAGCAGGTTGATGCCCGGCAGGCCGTCGGGTGGTTTCACGCCAGCGGCCCGCAAGAGCGTTGGCATCAGGTCGAGGCTCGACACGGCGTGGGTTTCATCGCGCTGAGGTTTCACGCGACCCGGCCAGCCGACCAGGATGGGGGTGCGCAGCCCGCCGTCATAAGGGCTTTGTTTGGACTTGGGTGCGTAGCGCCCGGTTTGTGGATCGGTGATCCATCCGTTGTCGGTGACGAAGACGACCAGGGTGTTCTCCGCCGAGCCCCGTTTCTCCAAGAAATCCAGGAGCTGGCCGCAGGTGTCATCAAACCACTCGACCATGCCCCGGTATTTGGCGATCGGCAGCGACGGCGCGGTCCCGCGGTGACGGGCCAAAAAGCGTTCCGGGGGCGTGTGCGGGTCGTGGGGCATCATCGGTGCGTACCAGACGAGCCAGGGTCGGTCTTCCCGCTCGGCCATCTCCACGAAGTCTTCGATGGGCTTCATCGTGACGCGGCCTATCTCCAGTCCAGCGTCTCCATGCCGGTCGCCGCGGGTCATTCCATGGGTAAATCCGCCTCGCGAGTAGTGGTTCTGCCACCACTTGCCACTCTGGAAACTCAGGTAACCCTGGTCGCGAAGCAGTCGGGGCAGGGTGGGGGTTTGTTCCAGGAACGACGACAGCCGTTCACGCCCGGAGCGGTAGGCGTTGCTCCGGTAGAACTCCGCCGAAGGCAGGCCAGCCGGTCGGGGAGGATCGTTGCAAACGACGCCGTGCTGGTGGGGGTATCGGCCTGTGATCAGCGAGGCGAGGCTGGGGCAACACAGGCTCGACGGAACGTAGCCGCGCGTGAAACACAGCGAGCGGGAAGCCAGACGGTCGAGGTGAGGTGTGCGGATCGAGGGGTGACCCATGAAGCCGTGGTCCGTCCAAGCCTGGTCGTCGGAGACGATGAGCAGGATGTTGGGCCGCTTTGGAGCCGGAGAAGCCCAGGCCTCGGAGCATGTCGACAGGAGCCAACTGAAGAGGAGTAAAGCCGAGGTCGTGGCCCGGAGGTGACGCCGAAATGAACTCAACTCAGTGCTGCGCCGTTGAATCCGGTCCATGGGGCGCTCTGTGCATCGGGGACACGCGGCGAGGGGCATGAACGGAGATTGCCTTGGACCCCGGGACTCAGCCAGTGGGAATGGGTTGGTGGGTCCGCGTCGTTGGGCTGCGCCCGGACGTGGATCGATGTCAGCGCCCGCAGAGGCAGGTGATCACGGGTTCCGGGGCGACCGTGATGCCGACCCGTGACAATGTCGGGTCGATGCCAGCGAGGAACTCGTCGGCGAGGCCTCGAGAGGCCGGCATGAGGCACCGCTCATGGCGATGGATCGTGCTCCCGGCAGGAATTTTGCGGAGCGCGGCTTCAAATTCGGCGAGTGAACCACACTGGATGATGCGCCGCTCTGAGCGGAACCCCACGGAAACCGAAGCAATGGGGTGCTCGTCGTCCCCGGCATTCATCACCAGGAACCCGTAATCGGTGGTCAGCGCAATGGGCACTCGATGGAAGCCGTTGTCCACCGCCGCCAAAATGAGCGCAGCCAATGGGTCTGCCGCTGCCGGGGTCATTGGGCTTTTGGAAATCGTCGCCGTTGGGCCGCCAGATGGGCCGCAACCCGCGATCAGTAGGCTGAGGAAGACCGCTATCAGGCCGACCAAGATGCTACCACGGGGAGCACCTCGGTGGATCCTACTCAATCGCGGGAAGGTCATGGGCGTTGTGGGATTGAAGTTGGGGAACATGGTCTCTTCGGGGAATGCAAAAACCTCGGGGCTGAACGTCGGGCGGGGTGCCGCGGGATCGGTCCTGCGCCCGCAGGGAGGCTCTGGAGGAGGGGTTGAGCGACGATGGGCATTTCCAATGCAGGCCTTCGATGGTAGAGTTTCACAGTGTCCACTGTCTTTCCATCGATGGGTTGCTGGCTGAGCACCGTCCTTGCCCTCGGAGGACTCATTCTGGGGTCCGGCCGGATGGTGGCTTCGGGGCCGGATTTCACCCGTTCGGTGCGCCCCATTCTGGCGGCCAAATGCTACTCCTGCCATGGCCCAGACGCCGAGGCCCGCAAGGCGGGGTTGAGATTGGATACGGTGGAGGGTGCGACCGTACTGCTGAAATCGGGTGGCGTGGCCATTGTGCCCGGCAAGCCTTCTTCCAGCCCGCTGCTGGCTCGGGTGGTGCATTCCGATCCCGACGAACGCATGCCGCCCAAGGGGGAGCCGTTGACCCCGGATGAGGTGCGGACTTTGGAACAGTGGATCGCAGCCGGTGCTGTCTACGCCGAGCCCTGGGCGTTCCGAGCTCTTCAAGACCCGGCTCTGCCTTCCGTTCGGGACGGGCAGTGGTGCTGGGGTGAGATGGATGCCTTCGTTCTCGCCAATCGCGAGGCGGCGCGCCTGCCGGCTCCGGCGCGGGACATCGATGCGGCGGCATTGCTCCGGCGCTTGTCGCACGACTTGCGCGGATTGCCGCCCACGCCCGACGAAGTGCGGACCTTTTTGGCCGATCCGGCTCCCGAACACTACGCACGCTGGGTAGACCGGTATCTGGCAGATCCGGCCTTCGGTGAACGCTGGGGGCGTCACTGGCTGGACCTCGCCCGCTTTGCCGAGACCATGGCCCATGAGTTCGATTTCGAGATCCCTTATGCTTGGCGTTATCGGGATTACGTGGTCGATGCCTTCAATGCCGACTTGCCGTTGGCCCGATTCGTGGCCGAACAGGTGGCTGGCGATTTGTTGCCGCCGCGGCCTGGGCTCGGGCTTCCCAACGCCGCGCCCATTGGGACGGCCTGGTGGTTCCTAGGGCCTTCGACTCATGCTCCGGTAGACGTCCGCCAAGATGAAGCCGATCGATTGGCCGGGGCGGTGGATGTGGCGGGCCGGAGTCTCTTCGGGTTGTCGATCGCTTGTGCCCGTTGTCACGACCACAAGTTCGATCCCATCCCCACTCGCGATTTTTACGCGCTGTCCGGGGTGGCCCGCAACACGCGGCGCATCGAGGGTTTTTTGGATGCCGATGCGCGGACGCCGGAACGTGCGTTGGCAGCCCGCGAGTCTTTGGAGGCGGCAGCCAAAATCTCCGGGGCTTCCGGAGTGACCTGCGCCCTCCAACCGGTGGGCGTCACCGTGCTGGACGACGTAGCTCAGGGGGGGGCGGGATGGTCTCGCAGCGGCCACGCTTTCGACGCCTCGGGTTCCCGATTGGCACTCACGGCATCGGGGGAGCTTCGAGCCGCGGAGACTGGCACTCTTGACAGTGCTCGTCTTGCGTTGCCGTTGGCCGGCAGTGCTCGTTCGGCCGATTTCACCATCCAGAAACGTTATTTTCATCTCCGGTTGCGGGGCAGCGACGCGGCCTTCCGTGCCGTGGTGGACAACTACTGGCTCGACAAGCATGTGGGCCTGCTGTTCGAGGGATACCGCCGGCGGCTCGCCCGGGCCGAGGGAGCCGAGGCGCAGAAGGATCCGCGCGAGTCGGCCTGGCGCATCGAGACCTTCGATTTCTCCCGCTATGCTGGAGAACGCGTTCACTTCGAGGTCCAGGATGACGGCCCGGGCTGGATCGAGGTCGATGCCATCCTCACGAGCGATGCGCCCACGCCGCCACCCGCCGAACAGTGGGATCCCGACGGATTGGCCAGCGGACTGAACGGAGCGGCACCGGGTTTGGCCGAGGCACAACGGCGAGCCGTCGAGGCCCGGGATGCGTTGCTGGCTTGTGCGCCACCCATCCGCGCCTTGGTGGCCGATGAAGGAGGTTCGTTGGACGAACCGATCCACCTGCGCGGTGCGGCTCACCGCCCGGGCGAAGCCGCTCCGCTGGCGCGTTTGTCCCTGCTGGGTGCCCGTGCCCAGGAGCCCGTGGTGGGTAGTGGGCGTCGGGCGTTGGTGGCAGCGCTTACCGATCCACGCCGCCCGTTCTTGTGGCGAACCACCGCCAATCGAATTTGGCTCAAGATGTTCGGGCGCGGAATCGTCGAGACGCCCGATGATTTCGGGCAACTCGGTGGCACTCCCTGGAGCCCGGAATTGCTCGATCATTTGGCATCCCGGCTGAGTCGGGGCCATACCTTCAAGCAACTCATCCGGGACATCGCTCTTTCCCATGCCTATCGGGCCGCAGCCGATCCCGGCGAGACGCCTGCGGAAGTCTGGTCGCCGCTGCCAGTCCGACGCCTCGATGCCGAGGAGATCCGCGATGCCATGCTGGCAGCCTCCGGAACCCTCGATCGCACGGCGGGCGGCGTCAGTGTGCCGGCTCGCCTCACCGAGCACATGCAAGGGCGCGGCCGCCCCGGGAAGTCCGGGCCGATCGACGGGGCCCGTCGGCGCAGTGTGTACCTGGAGACGCGGCGCAATTTTCTCGATCCCTTCCTGCAAGCCTTTGACCAACCCGCTCCGGCCAGCACCTGCGGTCGGCGGCATGCCTCCAATGTGCCGGCACAATCCTTGGCCCTAATGAACAGCGAGTTGGTTCATCTGATGGCCCGGCGGTGGGCCGAAACGCTCCTCCCGGAGGGCGCTTCCGCGAGCGCCGCTTCCGCCGATTTGGAACGAGCGCGCATCGAAACGCTCTGGCTCTCGGCCTTCTCCCGGTGGCCGCGCGCCGAGGAGGTTCGCATGGCTTTGGAGTTCTTGGACTCCGAACGCTCCGTGTCTTCGGATACGCCGCCGTTGGCTCGCGAACGGTCCGCCTACGCGGCCTTGAATCACGCGCTCTTCGCCTCCAAAGAATTTGTCTTCCTCCGATGAACACGCCCCGGACTCACCATTGCGGCCGGTTTCACGCCACGCCCATGAGTCGCCGCGACATGCTGGCGGCCTCCGGCGGAGGGTTCGGGTTGTTGGCATTGGCCGGTTTGTTCGGGCCAACGGGTGCCGCGGCGGGTGCCGGGTCGGGAGTTGCCGGTGGATCATCGCGGGATTCCGGGGTTTTGACTTCAACCCATTCCCGGGCGCGGGCGCGCAGCGTGATCTTCCTTTATCAGGATGGAGGGCCGTCGCAAATGGACACCTTCGATCCCAAGCCGCGTCTGGCCGATTACCACGGCAAGCCGTTTCCGATGGCGATGGCGCCCACGCAGTTCAACAACAACGGCAACACGCTGGCCTCACCTTGGAAGTTCAGCCAACACGGGCAGTCGGGCATTCCCATTTCGGAGCTCTTTCCGAACCTTGGGCGTGTGGCCGATGAATTGTGCGTGGTCCGCTCGATGACGAGTGAGTTCAGCGAGCACACCAATGCCAATTACTTCCTGCACACGGGCTCTGGCATTCCCGGTCGGCCGTCCATGGGGGCCTGGATGTCTTATGGCCTGGGCAGCGAGAACGACAACTTGCCGGGCTTTGTCGTGGTGGAAGGCGGGCTCGTGCCCCCGGGCGGGTTGGACTGTTTTTCTGCCGGATTCCTGCCGGCGCGCCATCAGGGGTCCATCTTGCGTCCACGCGGTGAGGCTATCGCCGACGCCGCACCGCGGGATCCGGAGACTGTTCAGCAACGCAAGCGTCAGTTGATTGGACGCCTCGATTCAGCCTTCGCCCACGAGACCGGGGCCGAGGCCATCGAGAGCGCGATTGCCAATCACGAACTGGCCTACCGGATGCAGGCCGCGGTTCCCGAACTCGCGGCGCTGGACGGAGAGAGTGCGGAAACCAAGGCACTCTACGGTTTCGATAGCCCGTTCGAGCCGACTCGGATTTATGCCCGCGAATGCTGTCTGGCGCGGCGGTTGGTGGAACGGGGTGTGCGGTTCATTGAAGTCACTTGCCCTCGAACCATCGGTGACCGCTGGGATCAGCACGGTGACCTGAAGGCCGGGCACGAGGCCAATGCCCGTGCGGTCGATCAACCCATCACGGCGCTGATCTTGGATCTCAAGCGGCGCGGCCTGCTGGATTCGACGCTGCTCGTGTGGTCCGGAGAATTCGGGCGGACTCCCTTCGCCCAGGGATCCAACGGTCGTGACCACAATCCGTTCGGGTTCTCGGTGTGGATGGCTGGCGGCGGGATTCGCGGTGGCAGCATCATCGGCGCCACGGATGAGTTCGGTTATCGGTCGGTGGACAAGATTTGTCGGGTGCATGACCTGCACGCCACGGTGTTGCATCAAATGGGCGTGGATCACCGGCGACTGACCTTCCGCTCGGGCGGGCGAGATCATCGCCTCACCGACGTCCATGGGGAGCTCATCGAGGGCGCGATCGGTTGAAGGTGTCGGCCGGGTCGGCATTGTCTTCGCGGCGAAGGCTTCGAAGGCTGCCAAGGCGGCGAGGCCGGCCGGGCGCTCACCGAGCCCACGCCCGCACCGTTTGCCAGGCGATGGATTGCAGGAAGGCCCCGTCATCTGCCGACACCCCGTCGGGTCGGTAGGGCAGTCCTTCTGGAGAGACGCCAAAGAGGGTCGCGTAATGGACGCAGGCGGCCAGATAGGTTCCGTGCAAGGTCTCGTGTTCCCGATCCTTGCCCAGCATGGCGAGTTGAGGACGGGCTTCGAGCGAACGCCGGAAGGCCCATCCCACTGGAGCCACCGGAATATTCAGTTCTGTTTCGAGGCTTCGATGGGCGTCGGCGATTTGCTCGAGCGAGATCCAGCCGAGGCGTTCATAGGGCCAGGCCATGAAGAGCACCGGGCGAGCGCCATGGGATCGAATCTCCTGATCGAAGCGCCGGACGTATTCTTGGAAGGGAGCGATGCTGTGCTCGGTGAGTTCCGGGAGGTCGTCCTGTAGGATGACTTGATCGTAGTGTCCTTGCTGGATGCGTTCGTGCACTGCGGGCAATCCGTGGAGGATGCGCAGCGTGGCACCGCCTTGCGTGGCTCGATCGGCCACGAGGATGCGGGGAGGGGTTGCGGATGCGGCTAGCAGACGGACGTGGTTCTCCAGGCCGCCATTGTAATAGGTGAGGCTGTTGCCCACGAAGAGGAGTCGCATTGGAGGCGTCGGGGTGGATGAAATCGTCGAAGGGCCCGCGGATCGACAAGCAGTCAGGAGCAGCGGCACGAGCCAAATCCAACCGGTCCATCGAAGAGGCATGGGCCGACGCTAGGCTTTCGTGTCGAAGCGGTGCAAGATCGCCCCGTGAGTCGGCCCGCTTCCATGCCGGCGCAGCGATACAAACCATGGTCCGCATCAAGCTCGCTCAAGAGGTGTCGGAGTTGGAGGGCATCCTTGCGTTGCAACGGCGCAACTTGAAGCGGTGCCTGAGCGAATACGAGGCCGAGGAGCAGGGGTTCTTGATTGCCGAATACGATTTGGCCTACCTCCAGCAAATGCAGGCGCAGCGACCTTCGGTGGTCGCCGTGGACGACGGTCGGGTTGTGGGATACGCGCTGGTGGTCACGCAGGAGGTTCGGAAGGGCCTCCCGTTCATCTCGGACTTGTTCGACGAAATCGATCGGATCTCCTATCGAGGCGCGTTGCTGGCCGGAACCGATTACGTGGTGGTGGGACAACTGTGTGTGGACAAGGACTACCGGGGCCAAGGGTTGGTGGACCGGTTGTATGGGTGTTTTCGCGCGTCGTTGGACGCTCGTTATCGATGCGGAGTGACCGACATTGCTCGGGCGAACCGCCGATCACTCAAGGCGCACCAGAAGGTGGGTTTCGAGGTCATCCACGCCATCGAATACGAAGGCCGGACCTGGGATGTGGTGCTTTGGGATTGGTCGGAATTAGGGCGGTGACGGCAGGGGACGAGGGTGGTTCGAGGTGTGATGAGGTGAGGTCGGTGAGGTGGTTTTTTGGTGATGCGCGTGGGTGAGGTTTCGAGGGGTTACGGAGCTTTGTTTTCGGAGTGCCCCAACGGGGCACGGCATACCAGCCCAGGGCAACGCCCTGGGATCAAAAACCTCGGACATTTTGGCGTTCTGTAGGAACGCTGCAGACGCGCGGATCTACCGACCGGCCTAGGCGCTATGCGGCGTTCCTTCAGAACGCGCCCGATTCCGGATGCCTATCCCCAGGGTTTCACCCTGGGCTGGTATGCATTGCCCCGTTGGGGCAAGGGGGGCACCCGAGGGTCGATAGACCGTGTTCCGTTAGGATCTCGGGGTGGTACCTGAGGTTGATATGTTACCCCATTGGGGCGGGGGGATATATCCGGCGGTCGATAGGCCGTGTCCCGTTGGGATCGTAGGTATGTGGAAGACGGGTCGTTCAGGTTCGAAGGCACCTCCACGGACTCAGGGTGCCGGGATTGGGCGGGACAGGTGGAGAACTTTCAGGGAGGTTTTTCTCTAGATGAAACCGCGAAAATCAAGGAGCTGGGGGTGGGTGGGTGCTCTGGTTTTCAACCTGCTGGTGCTGCGCGCTGAGGAACCCAAGAACAGTGACCTGGATGTCATTCGCGATGAATCCAAGGTGCCCCCTTACCAGTTGCCGCCAGCGCTGGTTTCCGCCGAGGGGCGGACTATCACCAACGCGCAAGACTGGTTCCAAATCCGACGCCCACAGTTGATCGCGCTCTTCGGGAATCTGGTTTATGGCGTCGTGCCGAAACCGGAAGTGCCGGTTCAAACCTCAGTGGAGGTGGTGAAGACCGATCGTGAGTTCTTCGGCGGCAAGGCCACCCGGAAGGATGTCCGGCTTCGCTTCCACAATACCAAGGGGGAGGTCGATTTGCGGATCCTGGTCATCACACCCAATGGAACCGGCAAGCCGTCTCCGGTCTTCATGCTCCACAGTTTTTCCGGCACCCGGGACGACGGCCATGATCCGCATCCCAATCGCCCGGGGTACTTGCGCAACGGCGTGCCGCTGGGCGAACTGCTCCAACGGGGATTTGGTTTTGTGGTGGTGCCCCAATCGGACCTCACCCGTCACAACGAGGTGGAGTTTCTCAAGGGAATCCACCCGCTGTTTTATCGGGAGCACCAGAATTTTCCCAAATCCTACGAGTGGGGCGTGATTTCGGCCGTAGCCTGGGGTGGCTCCCGGGCGATGGATTATCTGGAGACCGATTCCGACGTGGACGCCCGGCGGGTGGCCATCATGGGTCATTCCAAAATGGGCAAGACCGCTCTGTGGACAGCGGCTCAAGACACCCGATTTGCCCTGGTGATTTCGGCGCAATCGGGTTGTGGCGGAGCGGCTCTCTGGAAACGCAATTTCGGTGAGAACATGGAGAAGATGGTCACGCGTTTCCCGTATTGGTTGTGCCGCAATGCCGCCCGGTTCGCGCGCAATGAAGACGACTTGCCCGTTGATCAGCATGAGTTGCTGGCGTGCATCGCGCCGAGGCCGTTGTATGTCGCCAGTGGGGTGGAAGACCTCTGGGCCGATCCGGTGGGGGAATACCTCTCCGCCCATCATGCTTCCGAGGTGTACCGATTGCTGGGCAAGAAGGGTTTGGATTCGCCGACGCCACCTCCTGTCGGCACCGCTCTGATCGAGGGGGATATCGCCTACCACAATCGACCCGGTGGCCACTCGGTGGAACTCTACGACTGGCAGAAATTCCTCGAGTTCGCGGAGCGCCATTTTCGGATGCGATAGTCCGATGTCTGGGCGGTCGGGCTCTGAAGAGTTCGGTCGGCGAAGTAGGATCGTCTGCCCCGCCGCTCACCGCCTTGCCCAACCCAGAATTCCCCAACCGCAGGACCCCTCCCCATTTTCAGACAGGTTCTCAGAGCGAAGTGAACTATGCGGTGCGCGAATACTCGGCGACGTTCTCGGTGGTTGGAGACTCGCAGGCGCCAGCCACCAGGGTTTCCTGCGGATTGCGGAAGGAGAGCCCGGCGAAGTCGAGGTAGTGGTGATGACTGTTGCCGCCATCAATCGGTGCCTTTGAGGAAGGTGCATTCCGTAGGCTAGAGTTTTGAGTTTTCGGGCCTGGGTCACTGCAGGGGCGGATGCATGGGAGGCGATGGCTGTTTGACCTTACCGTGCTGTTGAGGTTCCCAAGAGCGGTAGCGAAGGAGACATTGGATCGCCTCGATCCCGTGTCGAAGGCGGATCTTCTTTCCCTCTGCCTTGGAGCGCCCGCTGTAGCTCACAGGAACTTCGATGATCCGGATTCCCAGGCGGCTCAGTTTTGAGGTCACCTCGGGGCAGAATCCGAAGCCGTCTTCCTGAAGTTCCATTCGGCGAAGAATTTCGAGCGGGATCAACTTCAGGCAGGTGGCTTCGTCGGTGAGTCGCTGTCCGAGCAACAGGTTGGACAGACCCGTGAGAAGCCGGTTGCCGAGGCGATGAAGCCCGACCCAGGGGGATTTCGACGGCCCTGGTGAACGGGGTGACAAGAATCGCGAGCCATACACCGCGACGGGGTGCTGTAATCCCTGAATGGCCGCGCTGAGCGCGGGGTAATCGGCCGGGTCATACTCCAGATCGGCATCCTGGATGAGAACCCACGGGCACGTCGCATGGGCAAGCCCGGTGCGGATGGCCGATCCCTTTCCCTGATTGGACGAATGCCTGAGGTGGGTGACCCGCGAACTAGCGAAACGCCTGTCGGCAAGAAGTTGTCCGGTTGCGTCCGTGGAACCGTCATCAACGACGATCACCTGACCGACTTCGGGGCGAGCCAACACCCGGGTGATGATTTCGGAAAGGGTTCGGGCTTCGTTGAAGACTGGGATGATGACTGAAATGCCCTCCGCCCCAAGGGGGCTTCGGGGCACCACAAAACCATCCATCGTTTTGTGCTCTGCCTGCTGAAGGGGCATGGATCAAACTAAAAACCACGCTCCGGGCGGTGCATGTGGCCAGAGCGTGGTGTTTTGTCAGACTATTAATTTTATGGGTATATACACTGGTTTGTGTAACCGGTTTCTCTAACCATGATTCTTGCCCCGTTAGCATCAAGTTTTAGAAACTCCCATCCGGCAGTTGGTACTCCGAGTTTGAATGAATTTGTTTCCCATGTTTTTACTGATTGAACTCTGCCTTGTTGGTAGCTGTCTGCGTCATATGAGCATTTCGGCTCACAATCACACTGGGTATCGCCTGTTGTGCATTTTGTGCAAGGCTCGAAAAATCCATTCTTTCGCTGGCACCCTATGATATTTCCTTGCTTGTCGTACACGGCTTCGCTGGAACCAAAACCGCACTTTTTGGTGTTTATTGTGGCTCCCTTGGTCTTTAGACCAGTTCCTGATGATCCCGCTATCAGTGTAAAGCCGGCTAGAACAAAGACTAGTAATAAAATAAGTCTCGAACTGGCTTGGCCTGATTGATGATTGGCTGATTGAATGCTTTGTTTACGAGTATTCATTCTGTGTGTTTTGTTTATTTTTGAGGTTTTGATTTTTCTGAACGCGGACGGCTTAAACGCATGATGAAGATGAGAATGATCCCCGATCCTACCAGCATAGTGATGGAGGCCAAAAGGGGGTGGCGGGTTGCTTTTTCTGCTTCTTTCCAAGCGGCAAGTGACTCACTTTGCTTTCGCATAAATTCGGGGCCATCAGGCTTCGGCCAAAGCTCCCCAGACTTGAGACTGTAATTTAGGAATTCTCCATTCGGCATTCTAGCTCGTTGATCGATCACATCCAGAGATTTCATATTGATCTCGGGCATATAAGTGTTGCGTGCGCCTTCTGTGATTCGAGTCATTTCAAGGCGTACGCCAACCCAGGGTGTGACTTGGTCCCGTTGTTGAGGTTGGGTGAGCTTCTCCTGGAGTCCCGGGATCGCGGAGGTTCTAACAGACCATGTCGCTTCGACGAGTAATGGGATTCCAGATGAAGGGTCGCGTTGAATGACTTTCATCTCCCCAACTTTCCATCCTTCTGGATACAAAGTGAGTGCGTTTGTGGAGGTTTTCGGGCCTGGCAGTACATAGGCAGTCATGCTGTTGGCGCCAAATGGGAACCTCGAATCGAATTGCCAAGACTGTGTGACTGCCTCTTTTTCCAAGCCCGTACTTTGCCCCACCATGTCGACCAAAGGAATTTGGATATTAGGATTAAGCAATTGAGAGTAATTGCCAAACAATGCATAGAGTAATGGGCCCGGTCCAAAGCCTGCTTCTGGCACTGAATCTGCCAAGCTCGCGCGTCCAAAGAGTTTTTGCCGATTGTTGTATCCTATAATTGCGGCAACGAATCCATTTTCTCCTCCCATTATAATATGTGGTCTCGATTCTCCTGCCGCTACTACTGTGTACGCAAATCCGCTTTTCCCGACGCTGGCCTTGAAGTTCCATTCTTTAAAAATGTACCCATTTGGGTTGGTTTCCCGGCAGATCCCTTCAATCTCCAAGCATGGTTCGGCCATGGTGTCACCGGGCGTGCACCACAACGCACAGACCAAGGAAAGGATCAGGGATCGTATTTGGATGAATTTCATGGGTCAGGGGAACCTCGGGGGTGCGTTGTCCGGAGGAAGTTTGCCGGTGCGCACCCCGAAGAGAATGGCCATTGAGCCCGTGATTGCGGCACCGATGATCGACCAAGCGATCCGGTTGGAGGCTTCAGCGGACAGTCCCGTGACAGAGGAGTGACCCAGGCAACTGCAGGTGGCTTTACCTGCGAAATCCAGTCCGGCACGGTAGGACAAGAAGGCGAGCCCCAACCCCATCAGTGTCAACGCATTGAATCGGGGCCCCATGTTCGCCATCAGCGATACCGCCACCGTGGTCTCAAGACCGATGGCAAGCCATTGGATCGTTCCACTTCGGATGAAGGCGAAGACCGGATCGGCCGAGTCGGCCGAGGTGGGGTGGGCGTTCAGGGAGATCCCTTTGGCCGTGGCTGCGGCAATCAGAACACAGGCCATTAGGACGAAGTAGACCCGCGATCCTAGGTGCCCTATCAGCTCATACCCCCCCCCTGCAGCGCGCGTGCCGGAGGCTGCTCTGCTGGGGATGGGGTACCAGAAGTGTGAGAGTCGGGAGGTCTCATTTCGGCTTGGTTGGACGAAATAAGACGATCGTGAACCCACAAGTCAATCGTTGAAATAAGGTTTTATATACTTACTTCCAGGAGACTGTGTGAAGTCGATACCCGCTGAGTGGCGCATCCAGTGTTTCCGGGGGGCCAAATGCCAGAAAGAGAACTTGAGGTTGCGCTTTTTTCTGGGGCTTTCGAACCTCGAATTGAAGGCGAATGCGTCCCTCCGGCAGTCGGGTCAGCGAGGTCACTGGCAACAGGTCCCGGTCCAATTTCGCCCGGACCCACGGGTTTTCGTGGGGCGTCGACACTGGCGGTTGAACGTCCACCTGAATGAATTGGGGGTCATCGACGAACAGGATGACCACGGAGGCGGTATCTCCCGTGACCTTGTTCCAACCCACTCCGTTGTGGGGGATTCCATCCCATGGGACATGAAAAGGTGGCATGCCGTCGGGTGACACCGAGCCGATGGGCATCGATCCGGTCGACAGACTAGTCACGTTCAGGAGGGGCGCGGTGTTGGAACGGTTGTTCCGCGAAATCCATTGATCATATGCAAGGGATGGAGTTCGCAGGTAGTGGCTTTGGGTGATCACGCCTTCGAATGCGATCCAGAGGATGACTCCAGATCCAGCCAGGCGCAGTAGTATGGATTGGGCGCGAATTGGCTTGAGAGGGAGGTCAAAGCCAAGAATCAGCGCGGACAGGGCGGAGATGAACGCTGGTGCAAAATCGATCAAGTACCGCGATGAAATCACCCCGTTCCTCAAGTAGAACGTAAACAAGAGGATGCTCGGACAGAGGGACCAAGTCGCAGCAGTGACGGCACTGAGATGACGAGTCCTGTGCTGAGACTCGTTGGATGAACGCAGCCTAAAGGCGGATCGAACGGAGAACAACCCGCCGGCCACCATGCCCCCAAACCATAACCAGTCGTAGGTTCGCAGGTAGATTTCCCTCCAACGAGGCGTCGGAGATTGGGCCGAGAAGAAGTTCTCTCTGTAGAAGTCGTTTCCATTGAAATCCGGGCTTCCAAACAGCAGTCCAACGAGTTCGCGAGCGCTGCTCATCAGCGGCTCTTTCTCGAATGGATGATCGAAACGGGTGGCGTACATGGATCCGAAGAGGTGTTGGAGGTTCAGTTGGTGGCCGAACTCCATCGGATGCCCGAACCGGAGATGGTTTGTGGCCAGCACCAGAGATGGCCCAATTGCGAAGGCCGAGCCGATGGCGATGATTCCGCGGAGAGTGCGTGCCTTCGGCTGAACCAGGATTAGTGCGGCCACGGTTCCGACCCCATAGAAGAAAAGGGTTGGGCGTATTAGGGGGCCGAGTCCGGCAAACAAGGCAAGTAGCACCGCTCCGCGGTAGGTCGAAGAACGGAGGTGAGTCAGCAATCCGGCCAAAATACCGGTGCCGAAGAGGTATTCATAGGCAACGGCCTCCTCGTAAATATCAAACCGAGAGTTGCAGAGTTCCAAGAAGACCGGGCAGAGCAGAATTAGGCCCACGATGAGGCTATTTCGCCCATGAGATGCCTCGGATGTCTCGGAGGGATGTTTTGCGGGCGTCAGCAGGCTTAGCACGATGACCGCCCAAAGCGCCAAGGCGGCCGCGAAGGCGAGTCGGTCGGGAAACGCCTGAAATCCGCACACCCGGGCGATGGCTTCGAATGGAAGTCTCCAAATGGGCACGCCGAGGCCCCAGACCTGATGGACACCTCCTTCGGACCACGTGAGGTCGTGGGTGGTGTCTGTTGGCGAGCGACTCAAGGCAAGGGTGCCGCGCAGGAGGGAGTCCGTCTGACGACGGTAGTGAGCGGAAGGCGAGTACCATTGTCCCCAGCCGTCAATCAGGCCAGAGCTGAGAACCACCAGGAGCGCAAACGCGATTCCGCAGAGGGTTCGGATCCAGAACCATCGTTGGAGTAGGGGAGTCATCGTCGTCAAGGGATGCCCGGAACTCGCAGAAATTGGCAACTGCATACTGACCTCGATGTCGCGCGACGCGCACGGAAGCTCAGGTCTCGACCCGTCCGCACCTCGGTCGCCGTGGTGCCCACGCTGACGTCCGTCCAAGGCCTCCCTTAAGCGAGGTACTCGGCGACGTTCTCGGTGGTCGGGGCCTGACAGGCGCCAGCCACCAGGGGTTCCTGGGGGTTGCGGAAGGAGAGCCCGGCGAAATCGAGGTAGTGGCTGAAGAGTTCGGTGTTCTGGAGGAATCCCTCAATGCGATCCGAGCCGGGCCCCATGGCCAGCACGGGCACGTAATCGGAGGTGTGATTGCCGCTGGTGAAGGCGATGCCGGTGTGGTTGGCCAATACCTGACCCAATGCGCAGGTGTCCGAGTTGAACGCGTCGAAGAGTGCGTAGCCCTTTTTCTTGAGGAACGGATCGAGCGTTTCCATCCGTCGGGTGCTGGCGGAATAACCGGTGGACTCCTGGAGGCGCGCGGCGGCTTGGGTCCGGTTCTCGGCGGTGCGCAGTCGGTTCAGGATCTCGCCGGCGGATTGCCGCACCTTCGTCAGGTTGTGGAAGGCGGCGTTGGTCTTTTCGTAGGTCTCGCCGAGTCCGTTGAGTCCAGGGTTGGCCGTGGCGTGATCGGTGGTGATGAGGATGAAGGTGTCGGGGTGGTCCTTCTGGAACTCGAGGCAGACTTCGATGGCTTGATCGAAGGCGATCATCTCGTGGATGGCCGCCGCGGCATCGTTGCTGTGGCAACCGTGGTCCACCCGGCCGCCTTCGACCTGAAGGATGAACCGTTCCTCATGGGTGAATCGTCGAAGCGCGGCCCGGGTCATCGCGGCCAGCGAAGGGGTGGGGGCGACTTTCGTCAGGCCTCCCTGCTGGTCCACGACGTAGGGGATGTGGCCTTCGGAAAACACGCCCAACCAACGCTGGTCGCGTGGTGCTGAGGCCAGATCGGAGGGCGTGCGGAGCACGGCGTATTCGAGGCGGCGGAAGTCTCCGAGCAAATCGCGTTTGTCTTTGCGCTTGTCGGCCCGGAAGTGGTTGCTGGCACCGCCGAGGGCCAGGTCGATCCGTCGCTCGAGATACTGGGTGGCAATGTCATCACCGCTACCCCGGGCGTTGACGCAGGCGATGAATCCGGCCGGTGTGGCATGGGTGATTTCGGTGGTGGTCACCAAGCCCCGCTTCCAACCGGCTTGTCCGAGGAGTTCGTAAAGAGTGACCAACTTCTCCCCCTTGCTGGTCTGGTTGACCTTGCCGTTGGGAATGCGAACCCCGCTGCCCCAAGCGCAGGAAGAAGCCGACGAATCGGTGACCAGCGAGTTCTGCGACCGCACGTTCATGACCGCCTGCCGGGTCGAGGGTTGATCAATGAGGCGAAACCAAGTGAGCGGACGCCCACGGACGTGTTCCAAATACTGGTTGGCGCAGGCGAGTATCCCGGAACTCATGCCGTCGACGACCATGTGGATGATGCGTCGCGGTGTGCCCGAGGCCAGGGGGCGATTCTCGGTGTTGGATTTCCTCGGAGCATTGGCCGCTGCACCCAATGCAGTGGCGGTGAGCGCGGAGACGGCGGGGGCCGTCACGAGTGACTTGAGGAAGTGTCGCCGAGGGTTCATTCAGGTCGTGCAGGTCGATTGATTCGTGATCAAAAGCCCGGTCAGCAACTGGGGCAATCGATCAGTTCGGGGGGACGGTGACATTGTTGCGACGGTGATCCAGGGCATCCGTGGAGCCCGTGATGATCCTCTGGGAAAAACCGTCGTGGCGTGTACCCTGCGCCCATGGCCCAGCCGAATCCTCCGTTCACGCCTTACATCCCTGCGGCCACCCGATTGCGCGAATTCACCGCCCGTTCCGTGATCGTGGGTTCGCTCTTGGGCATCATTTTCGGGGCTTCGTCGCTTTATTTGGCGCTCAAGGTGGGCCTCACGGTGAGTGCTTCCATTCCGGTCGCGGTCATCTCGGTCACGCTGTTTCGGTTGTGGGCCAAGCTGGGCGGGCGGGATGCCACCATTCTCGAACACAACATCGCTCAGACGGCGGGTTCCGCCGGTGAGTCGCTGGCCTTCGGGGCGGCGGTGACCATGCCGGCGATCCTCATCCTGGGCTTCGATCTCGAGGTGGGGCGAGTGCTGCTGGTGGCGGTGCTGGGCGGGCTTCTGGGGATCTTGCTCATGATCCCGCTGCGCCGCCCGCTCATCGTCCAGCAGCATGGGGAGCTGAAATATCCCGAAGGCACGGCTTGCGCGGAAGTGCTCAAGGCGGGAGCCAATGACGAGTCGCGGGCTGCGGCGGATCCAGCCTATGCCCGCGAAGTGGCCGGGGCGGGCCTCCAGGCCAAGACCATCTTCGGCGGGTTTGCCTTGGGCCTGTTGTACAAGTTCGGCAACTCGGCGCTGAAGCTGTGGAAGGAGGCCCCGGAGAAGGTATTCGGAGCTCCGCTCAAAGGGGGATCGGTTTCGTGCGAGATCTCCCCTGAAATGGTGGGCGTAGGCTACATCATCGGCCCGCGGATCGCTGGGGTCATGGCGGCGGGCGGGGTCTTGAGCTACTTGGTGCTCATTCCGCTCATCCAGTACTTCGGAGGGGGATTGGCCAGTCCGTTGGCTCCCGGCAAGAAGCTCATCGCCGACTTGTCGCCCAACGGCATCCGCAGTGCGTACTTGCTCTACATTGGGGCCGGAGCCGTGGCGGCGGGTGGCCTGGTGAGTTTGCTGCGTTCCATGCCCACGTTGTGGCGGACGCTGCGTGCGGGTTTGGCGGATTTGGCCGGAGCCCGCGAGGGAGGGGCTGGGGCTTCGGGCGATCGGCGTGATCGGGACCTGTCCCTGCGTTGGGTGGTCGGTGGGGTGTTTGTGCTGATGGCGGCCATCACACTGGCTCCGTCGCTGCGCATGAACCTTTTGGGCGCGGCGCTGATCCTGGTTCTGGGCTTCCTCTTCGTGACGGTCTCCTCACGGTTGACGGGCGAAGTGGGTTCCAGCTCCAACCCCATCTCGGGCATGACCATCGCCACGCTCCTGCTCACGTGCCTGACCTTTGTGGCCGTCGGCTGGACGGGTTCGGCGCACTATGTGACCGCGCTCTCGGTGGGCGGCATCGTGTGCATCGCCTGCTCCAATGGCGGCACCACTTCGCAAGACTTGAAGACCGGGTTCCTCATCGGTGGCACACCTCGATATCAGCAATTGGCCATCTTGATCGGAGCCTTCGCTTCGGCTGTGGTGATGGGTTGGGTGCTGTTGGCCATGAACAATGCGGGGACGATCCACGTGCGCGCCTCGGACGTCGCCCCGGGCCTGGTGGCCCCGGCCCAGGCGCTGGTCGACGCGCCGCGCGCCCATCTCGTCGGGCCGATGGCCGGAGTGGATGCCCAGGAATACCGAGTGTGGCATCAAACCGATACCAACGGCGTGGCACGGAAGTGGTTGGTCGATGATTCGGGCAAGGCCGTGTGGCTGGTGGATCCCGCCATTACCGGAACCGAGACGAAGCTGCCTAGTGGGGCCACGGTCACCAAGTATGATGCGCCGAAAACCGTGCTGGTGAGCTACATCATCAAAGGTGTTCTCGATCGCAAGCTGCCCTGGGACTTGGTGCTCATCGGCGTGATGATTGCCTTGATGCTCGAACTCAGCGGGATTCCGTCTCTGGCCTTCGCGGTGGGCGTTTATTTGCCCATCTCCACCTCGCTGGGCATTTTTGTCGGCGGGTGTGTGCGGTGGTGGGTGGATCGCGCCACGCACGCCCGGGGGCATTCGGCGGGATTGAGCCCCGCTGAAATCATCGCCGAGAGCGATCGCTCACCCGGGGTCTTGATGGCCAGTGGGTACATTGCCGGCGGCAGCATTGCGGGCATCGGTGTGGCGATTAGTCAGGGTGTGACCACCGGCTTCAACGAGTCGGTCGAGAAGTGGATGACCGCCCACAATCCGTTCTTCGAAGGACCTGCTTCCGACGCTCTCTCACTGCTGCCCTTCGCCGTGCTGGTGGTGCTGCTGTTCCTCGCCGGTAAGTCCGGAGATCGGCAGCAAAAAGCCGCTGCAGGAAAGAATTCCTGAGCGGCTTCGCCGGCTCCGAATTTGTTACCAGCCGTATTCGATGGAACGGCGCTGCCAGAGGAATTCGAACATGTTGCCCTCGTGGGGCTGATCCCAGGAGATCTTCATGGTGGAGACCGGTCCGATGTTCAAACGGTCGATTTCGGTGAAGGCCTCGAGTTCGCGGATGAAGGCCGGGTCTTTTGTGATTGCCGAGCAGGCCAGTGTGTAGCCGATGTTCTTGAGCACCTCGGACTGCGGGCAATGGACCACGCTGGCGTAAGGGCAGAGGAACTCGCGGTTGGCCAACGGGTGAGCGAACGAATCGCAACGCACGATGGTGGGCCGCATGAAGGTGCCGATGTCGCTGGAGACTTTGCGGGAGCCACCGCGGTAGCGGGCGGTGACGTCTTCGGCGCCCGGTATCTTGAGGCCGTCTTCGATTTGCCCATCGATGTAGTCTGCCATCTTGGGGTTGGCGAAGCCGGAGAGCCGGGCCTCGGGATCGTCGGAGGGCGTGTGGGCGATGGGGCCGAGCTTCTTGGCCAAGGCATCGGCGATTTCTTCCGCGTACTTGGGCACCACCACGGCACTCGCGTTGATGCACGAGCGGCCGCCGTTGTCGGCGATGCTGGCGGCGATCACGTCGATGAACTCGGGCCAGTTTTCGATCTGGTCTTCGCCGATGACGAACTTGCTCCAACCCGGGCCATGGATCTGGATCGCCGGGTTGTGGGCGTACTGCTGGGTGGTGGACTTGTCACCGAAGATCAAGGCCCGGCCGCACAAGTTCAGGATGGCGGCGGCGCCTTCGTGATCGGTGGGATAGAAACCGAAGGCCTCCGCAGGAACCCCGGCGGCGATGAAAGCTTGGATGAGTCGGTACGGGGTCCAGGGCTCCTCCTTGCCGGGCTTGATGATCACCGGCGTCTTCAGGGAGATGGCCGGGATCCACAGGGAATTCACGGCCGGCGAATTGCTGGGCATCACCAGACCGAGGGCGTGGGCCGTGGGGAAGAAAGCCAGCTTGGTGCCGAACTGCTCGCCGCGTCCTTTATCGAGGATGGTGAAGTCGAGCCCGCGGGAGAGACCGTTGAGCACCTCCGGCATGTGGGTGAGGGCGTAGTGAATTTTCGCCATGTTCCGCTTCACCATCACATGGGGCAGTCCGCTGGTGCTGCTGAGGGTTTTGATGTATTCGTCGGCGCTTTGGGTATGGCCGCGATCTCCCAAAGGCAGCGTTCCATTGAGGAACAGTTCACCGGCCTTGGCGCTCATGTCCATGAGTTCGGCGATGGTGAAACGGTTCAAGGCGGCTCGGGCGACCCCCAGTTTGGTCAGGTCTTTTTTGACGATGCCGGCATTCACGGACGAGACGACGGCACAGACTTCTCCGGTGCGGAAATCTTTCACCTCCGTTTGCTCCAGGGAGGCGTAGTTGCGGCCGAGACGAATGACAGGGAGATGCGGAATGGTGCTCATGGGATTCGATGAACGGACTTCAAACTGGTACGTCTGCGTACAATTGGCAAACGCAGGTTTTTTGGTTCAGTGTGCCCTCAACGGTTCTGCGTTCAGAGTCAGGGTTTTTTGGCGGGTGCCGAGAGCGTCAGTTTCTCGGCGACAGTGGCAGCGCGGTAGTCGGCCTGGGCCCGGAAGCAGTCGGCGTCGATGTCCACGGCGCTGACCTGCGCGTCGAAGGCGGCCTGTTCGCGCAACTGCAAGGCCAACAAATCGGTGGCTCCGCGCATGAAACGCTCGTTCTCGGCCTCTTGCAGCTCCACAGCCAATTGCACATTGAGCCGGGCCTGAAGGGTCTGCTCGTGGGCGGCACTCCAGGCGGAGAAGGAGTCGCGCACCTCGGTCTGGATCCGGTCTCGGGCAAATTGCTGCTCGCGGGTGATTTGCTCCAATTGAGCTTCGACCTCCGCAACCCGACCCTTGGCCTCGCGCCGCTGCAGAGGCACTCGCAACTCGACGCCCACCTGGACCTCGGTCTCGGTCTGGTCTTTGTAGCGGCGATCGCCGTAATCGCGGTGGGCGCTGACGCCGGCATCCAGATTGGGGAGGAGCTGGTTTCGCGCGAGCCGTCGATCCACTTCGAGCTTGTCCTGGGTGAGACTCAATCTCTTGAGCTCGGGTCGTACCGTGAGTGAACGTTGGATGTCCTGCTGGAGGAGGCTCGCCTCAGGACCCACCGGAGTGGGCAGACTGGGAGGCAAGCGGTCTCGCGTGGCCACCATGGGGTTTTCTTGCCCGTCCCGGTAGAAGAGTGACAACGCCAAGCCGGCCGCCTCGAAGCGTCGGCGCGACTGAACCACTGCCAGCTCCCGCGAGACGATGAGGCGTCGGTTGTCGGTGAGGACGATCCGGGGAATCAAGCCTGAGTCGCTCTGGGTCTTGAGGGCATCCATACGCTCCCGGGCAATGCGCAAGAGCGACTCGGAAAGTCGAAGACGTTCTCCCGCCGCGATCCAGCCGTAGTAGCCGGCAGTGGCGGCCCGGATGAAGTCGATTTGTTGACGGTGGATCAGCGGGTCGGCCAGTTCCTTGTCGAGTCGGGCCTTGATGAGGTTTGCCCGTCGCCGGTCGATGGATCCATCGCGCAGCAAGGGCAACCGGAACCCGATCCGAGGTTCGCCGGAGCCTTGGGTGCGGTTCTTGTCGTAGTCGGGCAATAGGCCGCCGGTGGAGATTCGATAGCCTCCGAAGAGGGTGCTGCCCCAGAGACCGGTGAACTGCTCGAAGCCTGTGTCGACGGTGGTGCTCTGGTAATACCCACTGGGAGTGTCGAAGAGTCGGGAGAAGAACTGGAAATCGAAGGTGCCGCGCGCGCTCTGGAGGCGTCCGGCAGCGACATCACGTTCGATGAGCGCGGCCAGCATGGGCGGGTATTGCTGACGGACCGAGTCGAGCACCTCGTGGAGCGTCAACTCATTGGTTGCAACGGAGCCGGCGGTTGTTGGTGCCGTGCCGGGGGGCTCCGCCGCCTGCAAACCCGGCAAAACACCGCCCAGGATCAGGCAGAGAGCCAGGCAGCGGGCGGCCGTCCAATGGGCAGCTGAAGCACGGTGATGGATCCCTTGGGTCCGTAGACCCTGATCCGATGCCCTCTGGCCGGATCGCGGATTTAAATGGAGCGCCACGTCGGACATCGCATTCATCAAGGGCAAAATCACATCTTGGGATCCAACGCATCTTCCGTGATCACCGGTGGGAACCCGTTCAATTGGCGCCAAACCTCGTACCACAGCGGAACCCGTTGCAGCAGGACCCAGCCGTTGGCTCGAACCCCCTGCCTGAGCCATCGGGCACCGGGCCACGGCACCGAAGTCGCTTTGCCATCCGGGCCCTGGACCACGTCTTGTTTCTCGGCCACGAGGATGCGGAACTTGCCTTTGCCGTTGTCGGTTGGATCCACCAGCACGACTTCGCCGCCAAAGGTGCCCCGAGCCAAACTGGGCCAGCCGATCATTTGCAGTGCGGGCCAGCCTTCGAACTGGAGGCGCACCGGGCTGCCTTCGCGGAGGATTTGGCCCTTGGGGCCGACTTCTCGAGGGGTGACCAGGGGCATGTCCTGCCCTTGAAGCCAGACTTCCACCATGGGCTTGTCGGTCTGGGCGATGATGGTGCAAAGCGGCGAGCCGGCTCGGAGGAACGTGCCCTCCGTGGCCTGAAGGCGGAGGACGATGCCAGCACGTGGCGAGGTGACCTTCTGCATCCGGGTTTGGCTGATCTGGATCTCCAGCCCCGTCAGCGATTGTTCCGCCGAGGCCAGTTCGGCCCGCGCGGAATCCCGTTGGGCGGTGATGCCTTGAATGGCGGCCCGCAAATCCACCGGAGTCCGCTCCAACTCCGCTTGGGAGCGCTGCAACTCTGCCTCGGTCCGGTCCCGTTCGAGGGTGGCCAGTTCAAAGTCCCGCTCGGACACAAGCCCGCGTTTGTCGGCGTGGAGAGACTTGAATCGGTCGAATTGCAGTCGGGCCGTGTCGGCGGCGAAACGGGCGGCCGCCAGGCGAGTCTTGGCAGCCTCCATCGCCAGCGGGAGCGCCCGCTCTTGCTCACCAATTTGGAGGCCCAGCGATTCGACCCGAGTCTTGGCGGCATCGCGCCGAGTACTGGCCGCATCGCGCTGCTGCAAAATGTTGGCCAAGAGGTTGGGATCGTTGTCCACGATCTCGAAGAGCGGATCGCCCTCTTGAACCGGTTGGCCCTCGACCACGAAGGAGCGCTGCACCTTGCCCGGCAGCGGCGCCTCGATGGTCAGGCTCCGCTCCAATGGATTGTAAGCGATGACTCGACCGGATCCGCTCACGAATTGCCGCCAGGGCAGCAGAATGAGTGCTGTCAGCGCGATGACACACAGGGCCGCCGACACATGGGTGAGCTGACGCAGGCGCCGCGGGGAAGCCGTGTGGTCCAGCGCGCTGAATTTGCTCCGCCGGTCCAGCAGGGCCATGGCCTTGGGCGACGGAGAATGCGACGGAGAATGCAGGGGAACCTCCGATTTCCGGGGCTCAGTGGGGGCCGGTTCAAGGTTCATGATCGGGGAGGCAGGGTGGAGCCATGTCCGGGGCGGCTGAGGTGACAGTCGCCCAACTGGACAGAGTGGTCGCAGCGGCGGATGAGGTCTGGGTCGCGTGTTACCAATACGAGGGTGCTGGGCTCGCGGGAATCGAACAGTGCTGCTTCAAGTTTTTCGAGCGTTTCGATTTCGAGTCCATCCAGAGCCTCGTCCACGAGCAACAAGCGCGGCTTGCGGATGATGGCCCGCGCCAGAATTAGTCGGCTCCGTTGGGAACTGGTCAGGGGATGACCTCCCGGGCTGAGCGGCGTCTCGAGTCCGTCGGGCATTTGGTGGACAACCGCCAACAGACCCACGCATTCGAGCGCGCGATTCACCGCGTCGATGCCGATGTCGGGGCGGCCCAGGCGGACATTTTCAAGGATGGATCCCTGCACGATCTCCTGACCTCGAACCAGGAAAACCTGACGTCGGAGTTCGCCCAGTTGCCATAGTCGGAGGTCGAGTCCGTTGAGCAGCACTTGGCCCGTGGTGGGCTCGCGAAGACCTGCCAAGAGATCCAGCAACGCGCTTCCACCCAGCCCTCCAGGGCTGACGATGCCGAGCGTTGAGCCGGGTGGGACCTCCAGGTCTTGATTTTGCAGAACAGGCACTCCGCCAGCGGGTGTGTAGCCGGCACCGCGCACCTGCACTCGGATGCCTTTCTCGGAGGCCTCCGGCTGCTCGCCGGTTTCCCGATCGATCGGCAGATCCACCAAATATCCCAATTTGTCCACAGCCGCCAATGCGTCGTACCAACTCTCCAAGTGTTTCCCGAGTTTGGACATGGCCGCCACGATCGAGGCGACAATCAGTTCACTGGCGACCAACTGACCCAGAGTCAGTTCTGCCCGGAGCACCAACCAGCCGCCGATGGACAGCAGTGCGGCGCTGGCAATGGCTTGTAGCCCGAGCAGGGCGACGACTTGGCCCAGGAGGATGCGGAAATGGGATTTTCGCGCTGCGAGGTAATTCAGCGCCAGTTGGTCGGCGCGCGAGCATGCCATTTCGGCCGCGCCGCTGACCCGGAAGAGCAGTGGGAACATGGCGATTTGCTCGAGCCAACCCACCACTGCGTGTTTGGCGTAGGATTCATCGATGCTGGTCCGGACCGCGCGGCGTCCCGGGAGGAAGACGACGAGCACCAGCAGGACCAACAGCACGGAGGCGAAGGATAAGAGGAGGGGATGGTAGAATCCCAGGACCACCAATCCGATGAGGGTGCTGAAGATGACGTTGATTCCGTCCAGCAGGAGGCCCGATGCGCTTTTCTGGACCGTGACCACATCGAAGAAGCGGTTCACCAGTTCAGGGCCTTGATGCTTTTCCAGAATCTCCAGCGGAACTCGCGGGAGTCGAAAGGCCAGATCGGCCGTCAGTCGTACGAAGATGCGGCGTTGGATCAACTCCATCGCGTATTCTTGTCCTGCCCTCAGAACCCCCAGCATTCCGAGCAGGAACATGAGGAACACCGCCAGTACGATGAGAGCCTGGACATAGACCGGTTGCTCTCCGCCGAAGGCGAAATTGTTGACGACGGCATCGGCCGTCAACGGGGTCGCCAAGTAGAGGATTCCCGAGATGATCGACAGGACGAGGATGATGCGGATTTCCGGCACCTCCGGCCGCAGCAGTGCTGCGAATCGATGGAACGGACTGGGATGGGATGGGTGTCCCGAAGGATGTGTGTTCCCGATGTGATCGCGTTCGTGAGAATTTTTGCCCATGACGGAGGTTGTAAGTTATAATCCGCATTGGGATAAATCAAATCGATGTCTCAGAGACCGCACGCCATTGCCCTGGCGGCAGGTCCCCCAACTCCAAGGCGCCGAATTGGCTGCGGTGGAGGGACGTTACCCGAAAACCCTGGCTGGCAAACATGCGGCGGACTTGGTGGTAGCGACCCTCCACCAAATCGAGATGGGCGGAGCGAACCCCGGTGAGAATCAGGCTCGCCGGCAGGCAGGGGTCTGCCTCATCAGGCAGGCGCAAGGTGCCCGAAGCGAAGAGTGGCACGAGGTCGGGATCCAGATCCTGGTCCGAAATCACCTCGTAGCGCTTGTTCACCTTGTGGCGGGGTGATGTCCAGCGCTGTACCAGTTCCCCGCGGTCGGTGATGAGCAGCAAACCCGTGGTCTCCTTGTCCAGACGCCCAACGCTGGTGATGGGTGGGTTTCGACGACTCCAGCGCTCCGGGAGCAGGGAATACACATTCGGCCCCTCCCGTTCCTCCCGCGAGCAGACCAGCCCCGCAGGCTTGTGCAGCACGACGAGGATGCCTTCCGGATGATCCACTGGTTCACCGTCGATCCGCAGGTCCGGCAGCAGCACCTTGTCGGCAGGGTTCTTTGCTTTTTCACCGTTGATGGTCACCCGGCCGGCCTTCAACCAGCCCCGGGACTCGCCCCGGCTGCAGTAGCCGTGGCGGGAGAGGATCTGATCGATACGGTAGCGCGTCATAGAAGCCGCAGCTTAGCCGGCGTTCGAGTTTGCGACGACGCGAAACTCCCTTTGTCTACCCGCGGCGATCAACCCGCCCAGCGGCTGAGCACGAAATTGCGGGTGAGGTGCAGGTGCAGGATCACCATGGCGGCCAGCCCGATCCACCGGAGGATGCGCAAGGGGCGTGAGGTGGCTGGGGCCGACCAGACCCAGAAGAGGGGAAAGGCCATACCCGAAAAGCGGATGTAGGACGTGAACGAACCGCTCATGGCCGGGAGGATTCCGAGCACGTACATCCATGGAATCTGGGTCCGGTCGCTGCGCCACAGGGCCGGCAGCGAATAGGCCACGGCGAGGAAGCACAAGCGGTCGAGCATTGAGTCTGCGAACTCGTGGAAGAAGCGTGGGCTGAGGTATTCTGAGATGAACTTGGGAATGTTGATCAGGTTCAGGATCGAATGGCGTCCCCAGGATTTCTGCGCCACAAAGCCCTCGAAGGGGTCGCCTGTCCAATGGTTCATCAACCCCAGATAAAGCGCCCACCCGAGGGGGGGAATGAGCAGCAACAGCAGCCAACGCGCCCCCTGACGCGACTCATCACTTTCGCAGTGGAGCAGGCCTGTTTTCAGGCGAGGAATCCGCGCGAGCGCAGCATTCCAACGGGGAGCGATCGTGGGATGTTTGAGCAACCAGAAGGCAATGGGAATGACCGAGAAAACGCCGATGGCGCGGCTAAGTGGCAGCAGTAATGCCCCGAACGCCGCGGGCAGCCAACGGCGTTCTTCCAAACCACTCCAGAGGCACATCAACAGGACGAGGAAGACACTTTCGCTGTAGCTGAACTGGAGGAATAAGTTGCCTGGGTAGACGGCCATGAAGAGGACCGTCCAGAAGGCTCTGGAGGCATCGAAACGCAGGGCCGCAGCCCGATACACCAGAGCCAGCCCGAACGTGGAGAAGAGGTTGGCCAGTACCAGTCCCCCCCAGACCGGAGGAGCCCCTAGGGCGATGACCCCGCGCCAGAGCAATGGCCATAGCGGGTAGAAGGCGCACGAACGGACCCCGTCGGCATAGCCCTGAGTGGCCAGCAGAAGGTAGTGCGCGGCATCCCAGGTGGCGAAATGGCTCTCGAACGTGGGATCGGCATCGCTCGGCCAGCGAACCTCCAGTTTCGGGATCTGCTCCGGATGATTCCACACCCTCAGCGCCAGGAAGACGGTCCCCAGGTAGATGAGTTTGGCGAGCAGTATCCAGCCTGCGGCGCGAATCCAGCGCGGAGATTTTTGGGAAAGAGCGCTCACGGCTTAGGCGGTTGGGCGGAAGCAGGGGCGCTTCGGGCTGCCCATCCCCAGCGGCGACTCCAGGCGAAGTTCCAGCCGCTGACCCCCACGATGGCCAAAGCGTTGGCCAATTCGGCATGGATGCCTGCCCATCGGTGCAGGACGCCAAGGAACAGCATCGTGAGGGCGATTCCGGAGAGGCAGATCACATGAAAACGGAAGAGGCGTCGGGGCCAGGGTGCGTCGATCTCGATCGGTCGGTGGCCGAAGGTCCATCGGTCATTCCACAGGAAATTGTTGAGCAATGCTGTCTCGGCGGCCGCGAGCTTGGAAGCTTCTAGTGGCCACCCGAGCCTCGTGTGAAGCAAGTGGAAGAGCCCCATGTCCACCAACAGACCGCTGGCTCCCACTCCACAGAAGATGAAATAGCGCTTCCATGAAGCGGTCGCTGCAAGAGTGCTCATGGAAGGGGAGATCGGGCCCGAGTGGACTCGAACTTGTCAATTGCGGATGGCCTCTGGGGCCCGCCAGGTGGCGTGACGCTGCAACCACAGCACGTCCGGATCGTTGGGGGCTTCGAAATCATTCCGGGGCACTGAGGGCACCCCGAGGTTTATCCAGCGGTGGGTTTCAACATGGCCGTCTCCGAAGGCGATGTTGCCCGACCGATTGTGCAAATGGCCGGGCTTGTCGCGGACCATCCACCCGGAGGGTTGGGACTCTTTGAAGTCCCACTGCAGCGAGAAGGCTCCGTCGTTGATGGTCTCGGGCCGTTCCTCGATGAAGGTGAGGGCTTCGGTGGGAGACAATTGGATCAGGTCTGACATGCGGCGGTAGGTCTCAGCCGCTGGAGAGCGGACACTCGAGCCCATGAAGGCGTTGAGGGAGAGAGTCCGGACTCGGGGCATTCGAAAAGGCCCGAGGGTCACATCTTGGGCTGAAGGGCACTTCCACAGCGCCGTGTTCTGGACATAAGGCGCGAGCAGGCTCTGCTTGAGATAGAGTGTGTTGGTGCAATCTGGACCGGGAAGGCCCAGCCATCCCTGGACCCAGGTTTCGCCCAACGGGATGTTTTCGCCGTCGAGGTTGGGAGGTATGAAATCGGCGTGGTCGTTGGCGTAGAGACCGCCTGCCAGGCCGAATTGCCGGAGTTGTGACAGGCATTGGGTGGTAGCGGCTCGGCGTTTGGCTCCGGCCAGTGCCGGCAGGATGAGACCGGCGAGAATGGCAATGATGGCGATGACGACAAGCAGTTCGATGAGGGTGAAGCCCGAGTGCTCTTCGGAATGTGATGTTGTATTCAGGTGCCTGCGTCCCAGCACCGAATTTGCAGATCCTCGATGGCGGTTTCGCAACGGGTTCATGGGAAGGCTATTAGCGATTTATGGGGGCTGATGGGGTGCGGAATTGGATCTAGTGGGCCTGGATTTCGGCTCTACACCGACCGTTGGAAGACAGGTTTTTGGAGAGTTGCCCGGATCGGGATCGCCATAGGAAGAAGAGGCTACCCCCCAACATGTAACCGAGAGCGCCCAGCATGATCCACGAGGCCTGGGAGTCGGACAGGCCGATGCGGCCAGCCAGGTCACCCATGCATTTGCACGCAGCCGGGGCTCCGGTGATCCAAAGTCCCATGCGATACAGCAGGAAGTTGGTGCAGAGCCAGATGAGCGATGCCCGCTTCACCGAAAGGGAGGCTTTGGAAAGCAGCAAAAAGGCCACGACCCCCTCCAGGGTAGCGACCAGCACGAGCAATTCCCGGTTCTTGAGCACCCAAAAAATCGGGTCTGCTTTTTCCAGAATGCTTTGAGTGCCGAATGCACTGGCAGCCTTGGCTGCTGCGGTCAGCAGCAGGATCACGGCAGCCGATCGAAGGAAACGCAGCTCCAGCCGAGGTTGTTGTTCGTCACGCTCAGAGGCGAATTGAGGGAGCATTCCAGCTTATCGACAAGATCTCCTCAAGACTTGAGCCGGAGTTTTATGGCCATGTCGGTATCGTTCGCGTTTGAGTCTTCCGTTGGGAAACCAGAGGTCTATTCTGTCGGCCATGACGCGACACTGCCACCGGTGCGGTTGGCTTTGGACCCTCCGGGACCTCCCGGGGCGCAGCGAGAGTTGCCCGCAGTGCCGGGCCGACCTGAGGGTCTGCCTCAACTGCAAGTTTCACGACCGACAGGCTGCCTATCAGTGTCGTGAGCGGCGGGCAGAGCCCGTGGCCGAGAAGGATTCCGCCAATTTCTGCGAGTACTTCGACTTCCAGTCGCGGGAATGGCGTGCAGCAGCCGGTGCAGGCGATTCTCGAGAGGATCAGGCGCGCACTGATTTGAAACGACTCCTGGGCGGGGATTGATTTTTCGGGGAGGTGTTCACTCGCCGCGCAGGGCGGCCAGAATTTCGCCCCGGCAGGCCTGGCGGGTCGCCAGCCACGTCCACAAGACACCATTGAGGAAGACCGCCCCGAGGATCCAACTCAGGGAAATCCAAGGCAAACCTCGCAAATTCGTGCTCCAGATCGGGGCCGTTGCCATCAGGGACGCCGCGATGCCCAAGATCATGCCGCGCGCCAGCAACCGGAGGTGCTCCGACAGGATCATGGATTGGATTCGTGAGTTCGGGAATCCCACGGCAGCGAGTAGAGCCAGTTCGCCCCGGCGCTCCAGGACATTGCGCTGGACCACCAATCCCAACCCCACGCTGCCCAGCAGCAGCCCCAGACCTCCCAACCACTGGAAGGTGTTCAGGTACGTGTTTTGGACGGCGTTGAAGCGGTTCAACCGGTCCACCGTGGTCGTGGTTTCCAAGCCGAGATCGGTCAGGCCACGGGTCAATGCCTCAGCAATGGGTTTCTCGTCGCCTTCGGTGTCGATGAGGAAGGATCGGTAGCCGGTCTCTCCGGGAAAACGGCGGACGAACTCCGACTCCGAGATCAATAGTTGCCCTTGCAGGATGGAGTTGGCCACGGCGCCTACCAGACGCACCTGGAACGGACTGCCGCGCTCATCCACGTAGTCCAAGACATCGCCGACTTTTTTACCCAAAGCCCATTGGATGGAATTGGCGTCGCCAATGGCGGGGATGGGGGCGGTGTTAGTGGTGGTCGGCACGAGGCTCATCCAAGGACGGTCGCTGGGCATTCCGGAGGCGAGCGATTGGAAGGTGAATGCTTTTCGATCGGCGAGGGACTCGGGTCGAACACCGAGCAGTCGGGGGCGTTGGGCCCGGTTGAGGTTCAGGCAGCTGGCGTCATCGCCATCTCGGACACGCATGGGAACCACCGACATGCCTGTCAGGCGTTTCGGGTCCAGTCCCAGTCGTTCCTGTCCGCGGATCGAATTGAGATCCTCGTTGACCGGTAAAGAAGAAACTGCCCAGAGGCTGAATCCCCCGGTGCCGGAACCGCGTTGGCGCGAATCCCGGGAAGCGTCGAGACGATTGGCGGCCACGGCTATGATGAGGAACACGGCCACGGCCAGCAGGCTGATGACCGCTGCAGAGCGGTTGGGTTGGCGGTGGGGAGCGCGCGAAGTGAGTTCCGAGCGGGTGGTGGCCGCAGCATGGGTTTGGACCCCCAGCAACCGCCGGCGATAGAACAGCAGGGTGCTTGCTAGGAACAAGGCGCCGGCTCCGAAGAAATAACCCGGCTGCAGTGCCGGATCGGCTTTCGACCCGATGCCGACGAGTGCCGTTGCTCCGACCAGTGCCAGACTGGGCATCAGCACGGTTGCCGACTGCCCCACACCCGAGCCAATGGATGCTCCGTCATTGAGCAGTTCCCGAGGACTTCGCTTCACCAGTTGCCTCAAGGCCCGGCGTTGGGTCCAGCCGACCATGAACACCGCGGCGAACCACCCGCCGACGATGGAGGCTGGGGCGGGGTGAAAGTTCAATGAGGCACCAGCCACAGCGTCCTTCCAAAGGGTGTTCAAACCCACGAGGACGGCTTGCCCATAAACGAGGCCTCCGCCGCAGCCCAATGCGGCCCCCAGTGCCGCCAGACAAAGTCCTTCGCGGAAAAAGAGTCGTGAAGTCGCCTTGGGGGTCCAGCCCAGGGCCAGCAAGGTGCCGATCTCCTGAACACGCCGTTCCATGCCAAAGCGGAAGACCAGGTTCAGCAGCAGGAGCGCGGACACGATGAGGAAGAAGCTGAATCCGATGAACAGCCCGCCGAAATCCTGACCACCCCGTGCGGCGGCCAGAGCAGACGGTGAGAGCGGCTGGAATCGCAGCCCGAGATCCGCTGGCGTGATCTTTTGTCGCAACTCTTGCGAGAGGTCGTTGACCAGAGTTCGGGTTTCCCGAAAATCGCCCTGAAACCATCGAATGCCGGTGGCGTTTCCAAAACGGTTGGCCCACATCCGTCGCCCGGCTGCCAGGGTGATGAATGCCTTGGGCGTTCCACGCCATTGCTTCCAGTAGGCCTCGTCCTTGTCCCGGATTTGTCGGGTCAATTCGAAGCCGGCATCCCAATCCTGGGTGCTTTCCGCTTTCGACAGGCCTGGGAACTCTGGCATGAGCGACCGGTCGGCGTGGAGTCCTTGCAGCGGAACAATTGCACGCACGCGAAACCGATTGGTTTCCTCCATGAGGCGAGCCCCGGTGTCCACGCGATAGGACATCACCGAAACCCAGTCACCGGCTTTGAGGGCCAGATCCTCTGCAAGCCAGGTGTTGATGAGGATTTCATCCTCAGCCATTCCGTCCGGGGTGTATGGAGCACCGGCGGCTGTGATCATGGAGTACGGTGCCGATCGAGGTCCTGCTTCGATGGCATTGGCCAGGTAGGTCAGGATCGGAACAGGCTTTGGGAGGCTTGGATTCAATTGGTCCAATGCATCCGACACCACTGGATCCAGGAAGATGCGCCGACTGACCAGTTCGACTTGAGCGGGCGGGGGAGTGGCCGTGGGAGCGGGCGGACTAATGGGGCGCAGCTCCAGTTCTGCATCTGCCAAACTGAAGCCCGCCGACACTCGCGCGGACAGTGCTTGAGGGTCGGTGGTCAGGGGTGATGCGCCCAGCAACGCCAGGTTGGCTCGCTCTCCGAGGCCGGCCGCCTTCGCCAGAACGCCATGAGGCAGGAAGAGGTTGAACGGCGGTGACGATCCGGCTGTCGTTGAAAAATCACCCCATTCGGCCGCGGTCAGAATGTGTCCGACCCGTATACGCAATGCCACGCTGGCTCCATCCCGGGGAGTGATGACCGCATCCTGAGACAGGGCCGAAGGTTTGTGGATGCGCACCACCAGGTCATCTCCCACGCGAACGGAGAGGTGGTGGGCCAGGGAAGCGTTGAGAGCGACCGAGTCGTCGTTCCAGGAGGGCATCGAGTCCAAGCCGGGAACCAACGACCAGAAAGACCCCGGGACGCCGTAAATTTGGACCTGATTCGCACGGGCCGATCCATCCTGCCGAGAAACGACGCCGGGAAGCCGCAACGCAAAGGTTGCCAGCGTGTTCGTGAGCCCAATACCGGCGGGTCCTCCCGGTCGCGCGACAAAGAATCGGTCGCCGCCATCCAGGATGAATTCGGCTTTCCCGATGCGGTCCAGCGCTCGGCGTCTGAGGGTTTCTCGGACCGAATCGCCCACGGTGAGGGCACCGATCAGTACGGTGGCCGCCACCGCGGCCGCCAAGACGACGCCAATATGATGCCGTGCATGGAAGGCCAAGCTTCGCCACCGCAGCAGTGCAGGGGACATCTTTATGGTTTTCGAACCCGTCGTGGACACGGCCTTACTAAAGCGGTGATCGTCCATTCCTGCAATTGTTGGGCGCTCCGGTTTGAGTCGGGATCGTTGTCAGCCTGAGTCTGGATCGAATCTTCAGACGGCTCGTTGGTTGGTTGGATCAATTTCTGTCTTTCCGACTGCGGCGGGATTGCAGCGTGGCTAAAAAAAGTCAAAACTCGTTGCATTGGTTTTCCGCTCCGGGTCGTCATCTTGGACGAGCCGACGCTAAACGACTGACTGCACCGAACTCATGACCCTTTCACTCGGGATACTTGCTGCCGCCCAGAGCGGTACAGACCTCGGTTTCATTTGGAATAAGGCCACACCCGAGGCCAAGGTCATCATTGTAATTCTGGCCATCCTTTCGATCGGGGCTTGGTCGATGATGATTCAGAAGTTTTTCCAGATGCGTCGGGCCGCCAAGTACAACAGTTTTTTTGAGACCGAGTTCCGACAGCAGGACGGTGTGCTGGGTATCTTTGATCGGCGCCTGCCGGTCGAGGGTTGCCCCATGTTCTCGGTGTACACCGACGGATGCACCGATCTCGAAGCTCGCCTGCGCCTTCCGGACGGTTCGCGTCGCACTCGCCTTTCGATCAAGAGCATCGAGCATGTCAAACGACAGGTTGAAGGGGCTGTGGCTCGGGAGTCGCTGCGGCTCGAATCGGGTCTGATCTTGTTGGCCATCGCGGTCAGCGGTGGGCCCTTCATGGGATTGTTGGGCACGGTCTGGGGCGTGATGGACACCTTCGGAGGCATTGCCAAGGCGGGGCGCGCCGATTTGACGGCCATGGCGCCGGGTGTGGCGGCTGCCTTGGTGACCACGGTCGCGGGCCTGCTGGTGGCGATCCCGTCGATGTTCGGTTACAACTACCTGGTGCACACGCTCCGGGTTTTGACCGTGGAGTTGGACAATTTCGCCCAGACGCTGGCCTCCAAGATGGAGACCGAGTTCCTGCCCGACGATGAGTGACCCGGATCTCCAGTCCCTACCGACCCGGACTTTGGAGCTTTCCCAGTCCGGCCGGGGTGTTTTGTGCGCGGATTGCGATCACCTCAATCCGGCCGACCGGGAAACCTGCAAGTATTGCTCCAAGCCCTTGTTCGTGGCCTGCGCCGGGTGTTCGGCAACCAATGAACGGGTGATCTCGCAATGCCGGAAGTGCGGTCAATCTCTCCAAAAAGGGTTTCTGTCCGGACTTTTGGGAGGTTCTGCGGAGGACGCTTCAGAGCCTTCCCGCTGGGATGGGGCTCCAACAGGCCCCATGGGGAAGGGGATCTTGTGCTGCAAGTGTGAGCATCTGAATCCCACGGGTCTCGAGAAGTGTGAGCGCTGCGGTCAGTCTCTCTTCATCGACTGCCCCAAGTGCCGGAAGCGCAACGCGCGGGTGCTGATGCAATGCGTCTCCTGCCGTGGGCGTTTGCATCAAAAATCAAGCCACGGGAATTCTCATTCGGAGGGCAAATCCGCGTTATCGGAGCGGGCCTCCATTCCGGGCCCCGTGTCGACCGGGCCAATCGTTTGTGCGAAGTGCACCCACACCAATCCCCCCGGCGTGCAGCGCTGTGAGCAGTGTCGAGGGCACCTCTTCGTGGTCTGTCGCGACTGCAAGACCACCAATGCGCGTTCCGAGCCCCGTTGTCTGAAGTGCAACCGCAGGCTGCACCGCTCCATCAATGAGCGATTGGATCCGCTGGGAGCCAAAGCCGTCTCAATGAAATGGTTCTATGCCATGGCGGCCATCCTGCTTTTGGCATTGGCGGGTTTCATTCTGGTCCAGTTCTCAGGCCTTCGGATTTTCGAATAATCATGCGCCGCTTTTCCCAACGCAATTCGCTGGTGACGCTCAACGAGATCAACGTCACCCCATTGCTGGATCTGGCGTTTGTGCTGTTGATCATTTTCATCATCACCACGCCGGCCCTGGAACCTGGCATTAGCATGAAGCTGCCAGTGGGAGGCGATGCTCGTACCCGTCCCGACACCAACAACGAGGCCAATGTCAACGGTCTGGCCGAGGGCCGGTACACGTTTTCTCGCACGGGCACCCGTGTGCTGAGCGAGCGTGAGTTGGAGAGCGAACTGCTAAAGGCCTACCGCCAAAATCCGAATCTGGTACTCGTGTTGAGGGTTGAAGGTTCGGCCCCTTCGCAAGTGCTGGTGAGTCTGCTGGACATCGCCGGCCGCAATGGCCTGACCCGTTATCGGATTGGAACCCAGCTTCCCAAGCGGCGATGATCTCCCCGAACTCCAAGTACTTGCTGACTTCGGTGGGTGTCCACGCCGCTGCGGTCGGTTTGCTGCTCTTCGCACCGGTCTTGTCGTCGCGGACGGTTCAGGACACTCCGAGCCCCATCCTGGAGATCATCCCCGACAACTTGCGGTTGACCGACGGCACCACCATCGGGGGCGGCAATCCCAATGCCCAGCCGCCCAAAGGGGGGCCGCAGCAGTCCGCTACGCCCCAACCTCCGGTTCAGGAGCCTCCGCCACCCACCCCGCCGCCGAAGGCTCCCCCACTCAAGACGCCTCCGCCCGAGCCAACGAAGGTGGAGCAGGCACCGCCCGAGCCGACCAAAACCGAGGAGGCTCCGCCGAAAAAGAACTTGGCCACCGAGATTCAGCGGAGCACCCCCAACGCCCCGAAGGCTCAGGACGTGGATCCCACCCTGTCGTCCAAGAAGCAGAAGGCCTCCAAGACCGACTTCCAGTTGGCCGAAGCCCCCAAGAAGCGCTCCAAGAAAGACATCGAGGCCGAACGCAAGGCGACCGAAGCCGCGGCTGACGCCCAGGAGGCCCGTGAAGCCCGGGAACACCAGGCGCGTGTGGCAGCCGCTCGGGATGCCTGGAATCGGGCTCAGCAAGCCAGAGCCGATGCGGTTCGGGGTGTGGCCTCGAATCTGGGAAAGAATTTATCGGGGTCGACTTCGTTTGAAATGCCCGGTCCGGGAGGTGCGGCCTACGCGCCCTACGGTTCCTACTTGATGGCTTTCTACAAACTGCGTTGGAAGAAACCCACGACCCTCAATGTGGATCACGGCGAGGTGGAGGCGGAGATCACCGTACAGCGAAATGGGCGCGTCTCGGCATTCCGCCTGGTGACTCCTTCAGGCATCCGAGCCCTGGATGATTCGGTTCGTGAAGTCCTCGAGCGGAACCGCGATTTGCGACCGCTGCCCGATGGAACCACCGACACCGAGCGCCGCATCACCATCCGATTTGATTTGTCCGCCGCCTCTCCCACCTGATTTTCAACCCACGTTCTGATCTGAATTGCTGATTCATTCCCCGATATGCTCCGCCACTCGTTCCTTGCCCTCCTCACGGCTCTGGGGATTTCCCTGAGCGCCTCCTCGGCCGAAGTCGTCGTCAGTGACGTCACCAGCCGTGCCATTCCCATCAATGTCTCAGGCTATTCCGGGGATGCGAAGACGGTCCTCGAATTTGACTTGTATGTCGCCGGGTTCGACCTGGTCGCTGCGGCCCAAGCGCAGTATTCGCTCAATGGTAAATCGGGCGCCGGATTGGAAGGGGTGCTGGCCGACGTGAACAACAAGGCCACCTTGTTCAATCGATCGTATCCAGGCGGATCGACCCGTGCTCAAGCCCACGCCTTGGCGGATGACGTGGTTCTGGCCATCACCGGTCGCAAGGGGGTTTCCCGCACCAAGTTGGTTTTCAAGGTCCAGAAAGACCGCATCAGCGAGGTCTATGCCAGCGACTTCGATGGGGCCAATCCGGTCCAATTGACGGCCGACGGCAGTATTGTTGCGGCACCAGCCTGGCGACCGGGGCGCAAATCCATCGTCTACACCAGCTATCGGGCGGGCAACGCCGACATCTTTTCGCAGGACCTGACTTCGGGCAACCGGAAGGCCCTGGTTCGTTTTTCGGGCTCCAACATCAGTCCCGCACCTTCGCCGGATGGTTCCAAGCTGGCCATGATCCTCAGCAAGGCTGGAAGCCCGGACTTGTGGGTGAGCGACGCGGAGGGTGGGAATCCCCGTCGATTGACCACCACGGCCGCCGATGAATCGTCTCCCTGTTGGTCGCCAGACGGGTCCACCTTGTGTGTGGTGTCGCGGGAGAGTGGTTTTCCACAATTGTACACGGTCGCCGCCTCGGGCGGCAGCATGCGCCGGCTCACCACGGCCGGTGTCCGCAATACCACCGAGCCCGATTGGTCGCCGGACGGCAAGTGGATCGCCTTCACCCGTTCCCGGGGGGATTATTTCGACATTTGCATCGTTCCGGCCGCCGGCGGCGACGCCAAGGTGATTACCGAAGGGGAGGATCCTTCCTGGGCTCCGAATTCCAGAACCTTGGTTTTTACACGTCGGACCAGCAAGTTTGGTCCGCGCAAACTGTCGCTGCTTGACTGGCCGACGGGCCACGTCAAGGATGTAGCTCAGGTAGCGGGCAGCGGTTCCCAGCCGAGCTGGAGCCGTTGAGCCCGGCCCGTCGACCCACTTTCAAGTCTCCTGATTGCAGCCTTTTTTTAACACCAATGAAGCCGTTCTCCAAATTGGGTTCCATCGCCCTCGTGCTGATCCTCTCCCTCTCTGCCGGATGTAAGAAGGGGCAGAAGAACTACACGCCGCTCCCGGGATATTCGGGAACTCCGGGAGCCTCTTCGGGCATCGGCAAGGGGCAGCCCATTTTGCCCCCGGCCCGACCGCTGAATCCGGATGGCGCTGGCTCCAACGGCTCGGATGCCGCAACCGGTGTCAATAACCCCGACGGGGTCAACGGTCAGCCCTCGCGCGAAGAGATCGAGGGCATGCTGGCCAATCGCGAGCAATTCAAGGCCAACACCGTGTATTTCGATTACGACAAGTCCGTGGTCAAGGCCGACGGTAAGGAGAATATTCAGGCGGTGGCTTCCTACCTCAAGGCCCACTCCGACAACAAGGTGGCCATCGAAGGTCATTGCGATGAGCGCGGCACCGAAGAGTATAACCGCTCACTGGGTGAGAGGCGTGCGCTGTCGGCCCGCGATGCGTTGATCGCTGTCGGCATCGGTGCCGACCGTGTGGTGACTCGCAGTTTCGGCGAAGATAAGCCCGCTGAACTCGGTCACGATGAGGCCGCCTGGGGCAAGAATCGCCGCGGCGAATTCATCTTGCTCACCCCGCCTCCGGCCGGTGGTCTCCGCTGAATGGTTCCTGACAGGTAATACGACAAAAAACCCCGCCGTTCGGCGGGGTTTTTTGTTGGCTTGGAATCTACAGACAACCATTGGTCTGGCCCGTGCAGGTTGGCCTGGGAAGTCCGGCTCCGAACAGTCCGCCCAAGGACGCCGCACCGATGTCGATGCGGTGGTTTGAACGAAGCAGGGACCGAAACAAGGGCCTGGTGGCTCATGGGCGGCCATGGCCCACCGGTTGCCGTCGTTGTTTGAGCGTCAGACGCAGACGCCGTAGCGCTTCTCAGGGTTGACCCCGAGTTTTTGGATGGCTTCCGCCACCACGCTCTTCGGCAAGGCGCCTTCCGAGGCCAATTTGTAAAGACAACCAATGGCGGTGCATTCACCATCAATTTCGAAGAAGCGCCGGAGGACCGGTCGGACTTCGCTGCGCCCGAACCCGTCGCATCCGAGGGTCATCAAACCTCCCGGAATCCAGGGGGCGATTTGGTCGGCGACCAGCTTGAGGTTGTCGCTGACGGCAATCCAAGGACCCGGCTGGCCCTCGACGGTTTGTTCGAGGTAGCTCTTTCGGGGAGCTTCGGTCGGGTGAAGCATGTTCCAGCGCTTGGCGGCCTGAGCATCCGAGCGGAGCCGCTTGAAGCTGGTCACACTCCACACATCGGCGCTGACGTCGTAGGCCTCCAGAAGCTCCTGAGCCTTGAGAGCCTGTTGCAGAATGGCTCCGGAACCGAGCAACTGGACCTTGTGCTTCAAGCCTGCCTTGCCCGGCTTGAACTTGTACATGCCGTTGAGGATGCCCTCCACGACGCCCGGATCATTGGGGATCGGCGGGTGGGCGTAGTCTTCATTGTGGACGGAGATGTAGTAGAAGACATCTTCGCCATCGGCATACATGCGCTTCATGCCGTCGCAGACGATGACCGCCAGTTCGTAGCCGAATGCCGGCTCATAGGAGTACAGGTTGGGAACCGAAGTGGCGACCAAGTGACTGTGGGCGTCCTGATGCTGGAGTCCCTCGCCGTTCAGGGTCGTTCGGCCCGACGTAGCGCCAATCATGAATCCGCGGCAGCGCGAGTCGCCTGCCAGCCAGACCTGATCGCCCACCCGCTGGAACCCAAACATCGAGTAGTAGATGTAGAAGGGTATGGTCGGCACGCCGTAGGTGACGTTGGCCGTGCCGGCGGCGATGAAGTCGGCCATGGAGCCGGCTTCGTTGATACCTTCTTCGAGGAGTTGGCCGTCCTTCTTTTCGATGTAGGGGGTATTGGCGTTGTCTTCGGTCTTGGTGCCCGGATTGTAGAGTTGGCCTCGGGAACTGTAGATGCCCACCTGACCGAAGAGGCCTTCCATGCCGAAGGTGCGAGCCTCATCGGGCACGATGGGCACGATGAACTTGCCGATGTTCTTGTCGCGGAGCAGCGAGCCCAGCAGCAGCACATAAGCCTTGGTCGTGGAGGCTGAAGAC
Source organism: Akkermansia muciniphila (assembly GCA_945883815.1). Taxonomy (GTDB): domain Bacteria; phylum Verrucomicrobiota; class Verrucomicrobiia; order Limisphaerales; family UBA9464; genus SXXZ01. The sequence continues at coordinate 50,606 of CAMCYJ010000017.1, forward strand.
AGAGCCGTGGCCTGGACCACGTTGCGCAAACCGTCGTCGGTGTGCAGCGGTGTGACCAGTTTCTGGGCGCGGTCGATCCGAATGGGGTTGAAGCCGTGCAGGTCTTTGCGCCGATCCAGTAGGTATTGAACCTCGGCGCTGTCTTGCGGCGGACGGTAAAAGGGAAGTTCGGCGATGACCTCGTCTTCCAGCGGAATGGAGAAACGTTCGCGGAAGTGGCGGATATCGCGCTCGGCCAACTTCTTGAGGCCGTGGGTGGGATTCTTGCCTTCGCCGGCTTCGCCGGTGCCGTAGCCCTTGACCGTCTTGGCCAAGATCACCGTGGGTCGGCCATTGCGCTGGGTGGCCTTGCGGTAAGCCGCATACACCTTGAGAGGATCGTGGCCGCCGCGGGTGAGCTTCTTGAGCTGCGCGTCGCTGAGGTGGCTGACCAAGTCGAGCAGCGCCGGGTATTTCCCGAAGAAATTCTTCCGGATGTAGGCTCCGCTCTCGACAATGTACTGCTGGTACTCGCCATCCACGACCTCATCCATGCGCTGGGCCAGAAGGCCCGTCGTGTCGCGGGCCAACAATTCGTCCCAGTCGCTACCCCAAACCACCTTGATGACATTCCAGCCCGCACCGCGGAACTGTCCTTCGAGGTCTTGGATGATTTTGCCATTGCCGCGCACCGGACCGTCGAGGCGCTGGAGATTGCAGTTGATCACCCACACGAGGTTGTCGAGGTGCTCACGGCCGGCCATGCCAATGGCTCCGTGCGTTTCCGGTTCGTCCGACTCGCCGTCACCGATGAAGGCCCAGACCATGGGGTCGTGGTCTTGCGGGACGAGTTTGCGCGCCTGCAAGTAGCGGCTGAAGCGGGCCTGGTAAATGGAGTGGATGGGGCCGAGGCCCATCGAAACCGTCGGGAAAATCCAGAAATCCGGCATCAGGAACGGATGCGGGTAGGAGCTCAGACCCGGGTGGTCTTGCAGTTCCTGACGGAAGTTCTTCAGGTGCTGGTCGTTGAGTCGGTACTCCAAGTAGGCGCGGGAGTAGTTGCCCGGCGAGGCATGCCCCTGGAAGTAGATCATGTCGGCCGTCTTGCCGTCAGCGCCGCCCCGGAAGAAGTGGTTGTATCCCACTTCGTACAGCGTCGCCAGCGAGGCGAAGGTCGCGATGTGCCCGCCCACGTTGGTGGTCTTGTTGGCCTTGGCGACCATGGCCATGGCATTCCAGCGAACGTGAGCCCGGATCAGGCGCTCCATTTCGAGGTCGCCGGGGTACTCGGGTTGTTCTTCGGGAGGGATGGTGTTGAGGTAGGGCGTCGTGGTGACGTCCGGCACCGCATAGCCCTGATTGCGTAGCCCTTGCACCACGCCGGCGACCAGCTTGCGGGCTTCTTGCGGGGACTTGCCATCCAGCACGAGTCGCAGCAGATCTTCCACCGTGGCACGATGCCGGTCGGAGGCGGTCAGCGGACGGCCAGAGGCAGTACTTTCGGCGCGCCCGTTGACCGGGGTGGCCGAACCATGGTTGGAACCAGAGGTATTCAAGACTCGATTGCCGAGGCCGAAGCCCCGGATGCCCAAAGGTATTCAAAAGACCACCACTGCCAAGCGCAGGGTTGGCCGTTTCAATCGAACGAATGCACAGAAGAAGCGGGGTGCCGCGGCATTGAGCCGGCCTCTTCGAAGAAACTTTGGGGTTTGATGTCTCGGCGGACTCAGTGGACTGCGCCAACTAAGCGGGCTGCGTCGGTGCCGGAATCACGTCCGTCCCCAGGTAGGGGCGGAGTGGTTCGGGTATCCGAACGCTGCCGTCGGCCTGCTGATGTGTTTCCACCAAGGCCACAAAGAGGCGGGCCAGAGCAGTGCCCGAACCATTGAGCAAATGCGGGAAAAGATTCTGCCCATCGGATTCCCGCTTGAATCGCAAATTCATCCGGCGGGATTGGTAATCCTCGCAGTTGGAGCAACTCGACACTTCCAAGTAAGTGCCCTGTCCCGGAGCCCAGACTTCGATGTCATAGGTCTTGGCGGATGCGAAGCCCATGTCGCCGGTGCACAGGTTGATGACCCGGTAATGCAGCCCGAGGCGTTGCAGAACCGTCTCAGCGTTGAGGACCATTTTTTCCAGTTCCTCATAGCCCTGGTCCGGATGCACCACCTTGATGAGCTCCACCTTGTCGAACTGGTGGACTCGGATCATGCCCCGGGTACCCAACCCGGCGGCGCCCGCCTCGGCCCGGAAGCAGGGCGAGTAGGCGCAGTAGCGAACCGGAAGCTGCTTTTCAGCAAGGATCTCCTCCCGGTGGATGTTGGCCACCGGAGCCTCGGCCGTCGGCAGTAGGTACAACTTGCCCATCGTCGAGGTGTCGAGTCCTTCCTGCACGGCATAGGCCTGATCCCGGAACTTCGGGAACTGCCCCACGCCGACCATGCAGTGCTCACCGACGATGTACGGCGGAGCCACTTCGGTGTAGCCGTGTTCCCGCTGGTGCAGGTCGAGCAGGAAGTTGATCAACGCCCGCTCCAACCGAGCTCCCCAGCCCGTGTACAGCAGAAAGCCCGATCCGCTCAGCTTGGCCCCCCGGGCAAAGTCGATGAGCTTGAGGCGTTCGCAAAGCTCCACGTGGTTCAGTGCCTTGAACTCGAATGAGGCCTTTTGCCCATGCACACGAATCTCCGGATTGTCGGCCGCATCCTTGCCCAACGCGACGCTGGCGTGGGGGAGGTTGGGGATCATCAGCAACAGGGCATCCCGTGCGGCCTCGGCCTCAGCGGCGGACTTGTCGAGTTCGGTGATCCGGTCGCCGAGGACGCGCACTTCCGCCTTCTTGGTCTCGGCTTCGTCCAAGCGCTTCTGGCCGATCAGCCCGCCGATTTCTTTCGAGGCGCTGTTGCGGCGTGCCTTGAGTTGCTCGGCCTCGGCGAGTGCTGCCCGTCGGGCTTCATCCAGCGCCAAGACTTCGGAAAGCCTGGCTTCGTCACCGGCGTTCCGCGTGGCCAATCGCTCCCGGACGAACTCGGTCCGATCGCGCAACAACTTCATGTCGAGCATGGTGTCAGGGTACGAAAGCAGGGGTGGGAAGGAGAACGGAATTTCTCGACCGATTCAATTTGGCCAAAGGCCGATGAATTGGCTCGCGATGCGATTTCGCAAGGAGTCGCCACTCAATCGAGAAGCGCAGGCGGTGTGTCAGTCTCCGCGTAATCTGTCAAAGAGCGTCAGTGCTGGGGGGGGATGCACCCGAAATTGGTTTCCCAAGTAACCGGAGTTGGGGGTTCGCTGGCGCCAGTAAATCAAGCTGCTCTTGATTTCGCTGAAATCGCGGCGGCGAGAAATGTCTTTCGCCACTTACCGGTAGCGCTCACGCAACGGTCCGCACCCAGGGGAGAGCACGGCGGACCAGAAACGTTGGGAAAGGGTTTGGAGTTCCTTGGCCAGCGCCTCGTGGGCTTCCTCAAGGCTGCAACTCCGAGCGTCGCTAAGAGCCTGTCTGAAAATGGGGAGGGTTCTGTTTGGGAGGGAAGGGTTCGATTGGCAAGGTGCGAGGAGGGAGCAG